>JASEHX010000054.1 GCA_030018645.1 Candidatus Margulisiibacteriota bacterium
CTCCCCCCTCTGTCCGCCGAAGTCCGAAGGACGAAGGAGGATGGGAGAGGGTGAGAATATTAATCCTGGCGGGTGAGGGTTATAAAAATATTTTTATGCTATCACAAAGACAACTAGAAGAAATATTAGCCGCTGCTCTTTCACAAGGCGGTGATTTTGCCGATATTTTCCTGGAAGAAACCGCATCAACCGCCGTCGGCTGTGAAGACAATAAAATTGAAAAGATCCAGTCGGGCATTGAAGCCGGCGCCGGAATTCGGGTTATCCATGGCCAGGAAATTGCCTATATTGCCAGCTCGGACACTAGTTTTGCGGCCTTGCGGCAAGCGGCACTGAACCTTTCCCAGAGTATTTCAAGCCGGCCCACGGCTAACAGCAAACAGCAGGCAAGAGCAATAGCTATCAACCTAAAACCTCACCTTGGCAAAAGCGCCGAGGTCAGCCATGTTCGAAGGAAGCCGGAACAAGTTCCCATGGAGGAAAAGACCGCCCAGGTTGAATTGCTCAATAAATCTGCCCGCTCGGTTAGCCCTAAGATTAAACAAGTCACTGCCCGATATGCTGATTCAAACCAGGCGATAACCATCGCTAATTCTGAAGGCTTGTATGTCGAAGACAATCGGATCCATACCCGATTTTTTATCAATGTCATTGCCGAGCAGAATGGCATTTTGCAAACCGGCTATGAAGCACCCGGCGGCACCTGCGGTTTTGAATTATTTGAACATTATCCAGCCGAACCAATGGCCTTGAAAGCGGCTGAAAGGGCGGTTAGGATGCTCGACGCCCCCCACGCCCCCGCCGGGAAAATGATGGTGGTCCTATCTTCCGAAGCAGGGGGGACCTTAATCCACGAAGCCTGCGGCCATGCCCTGGAATCCGACTTTATCATGAAAGGGACCTCTATCTTTGGCGGAAAAATTGAGCAAAAAGTGGCTTCTGAATTAATTACTGTAATTGATGATGGAACATTACACGGCAGATTTGGGTCATATTCGTTTGACGACGAAGGAACCCCCGCACAGAAAAACATCCTGATTGAAAACGGAATTTTGAAAAGTTATATGACCGACCGCTTCACCTCCAACATTGTCGGGCTAAAACGGACAGGGAACGGCCGGCGGGAAAGTTTCCGCACCAAACCGCAGCCGCGGATGACCAACACTATTATTGCCCCCGGCGAAACTGATCCGGAAGAAATTGTTGCTTCGGTGCGCAATGGTCTGCTCGTCAAGCGCATGGGCGGAGGCCAGGTAAATGTTACCAACGGTGATTTTGTTTTTGAAGTAACGGAAGGTTATCTAATTGCCGATGGAAAAATTAAGCATCCGGTGCGAGGCGCGATTTTGACCGGCAATGGCCCAAAGATTCTTGAAATTATCGATATGGTCGGCTCCGACCTTGGCTTCCAAACCGGGGTTTGCGGCAAATTCGATCACGCGCCAGTTTCGGATGCACAGCCAACCATTAGGATCCCCGAAATAATCGTCGGCGGCCGGATTTAATAGATTATCCCTTTTGGCCTTGATAATACATTTGCAAATACGCTTTATTCGTTTTTATTCGGGAAAGCAAAAGAGGGCAAAAAGACAATAGCCACGCGGCGCAAATGAAAAAGGCATAATAATTGTTTGCGGCATTCAATTGCGCTATGAACAATTTGAAATAAAGGATTAACAATCCTATTGGCCATAGAATTAAAACTCCGCCAAATGCCCCGACAAATACCAGCAGTCCAATTGCTCCGAACAGTAGCGACGCAATCTTTTCACCGGAGAAGCATTTTGCCCCCGCAAATATTTTATTTAAAAATACTTTGCTGAAAAAATCTCGGATAGAAGGATAATAATAACTTATATAGGCGATTTCAAAACCAACCACCAAAGCCGCAATTTCTATCCCGCCGTATTGGACCAAAGCCACGCCCAAGTCCCTGGAAACGGCAAAAAGGATCAATAAGCTGATAAGCGGGTCTTTCAGCAGGGAAAAAGCGCGCTTGTTTTCTGATGGGAATACTGCAGTTAAAGATAGACAATAAATCCCCGCAAATAAGATAATCCCGGCGGCGGATGGGGCAATTATGGCGCCTTTTAGCCAGCCAGGCCATTCGGGGCTTCCCTTCAGAACCCTGTCAATATTACAAAAAAAAGCAAACATGGGAACAAGAATATCAAGGATAAAATTAAGAAAAAACAACAACCGGTTTATAATGCCCTCATTTTTCGTCTTCAATGCCTTCCTCCTAATATCCGTGAAATCTGGCCCGCTTGGTTCATCACAAAAAAATGCATCCCCGGAACTTTTTGTAGGCGCAACTCCCTACATTGATTAACCGCCTGCTCTACACCAATTGCTTGGATGGCCACACGATTATCTTTATGTTTTTCCAGTTTGGCCAATAAATCACTGGGAAGATTGGCCCCGCAGGTTTGCGTCATTTTAAAGATGGATTTGTAACTGATAATTGGCATTATGCCCGGCACGATCGGGACTGTGATGCCCGCTTTTCTGCATTTATCCACAAAAGCAAAATATTTTTGGTTGTCAAAAAATAATTGGGTAACAATGTAATCGGCTCCGGCATCAACCTTTGTTTTAAGGTTCATTATATCTTCATCAATGCTTTTAGCTTCGGGATGCTTTTCGGGATAACCGGCGACGCCAATGCAGACCTCCGGCATTTCTCTTTTAATAAAGTCCACTAATTCACTGGCATGCTTAAAGCCATTGGGCGGAGAAGAGAATTTGATCTCTCCCGCTGGAGGATCACCCCTTAAAGCTAAAATATTTCCCACTCCAATCTCTTCTAGATCCTTCAATTTCCTTCTTATCCCTTCTCTATCATCGCCCACGCAAGTTAAATGCGCTACCGGTTCAATCTTAAATTCGTTTTTCAACCTGCCGACCCACTGGAAAGATTTTTCCTGGTTTGCCCCCAACGCCCCATAGGTAACTGACACATAATCAGGCGAGAAGGCCTTTAGCTGGTTAATCACTGCAAACAAATGCTCTTCCTGTTCCAAGGTTTTGGGAGGAAAAAACTCAAAAGATAATGTTTGCTTGCCGCTATTTAATAAATCGATGACTTTCATAACGGTTTCATGTGCGGGAATGGGATAACATCGCGGATGGACGGCTGGCCGGTTAAAAGCATTACTAGTCGGTCAATGCCAATCCCCAGTCCGCCGGTGGGCGGCATGCCATACTCCAGCGCACGCAGAAAGTCCTCATCCATCGACTCGGCTTCGGTATCGCCAGCCGCTTTTAATTCGGCTTGCTTATTAAAGCGTTCGCGCTGGTCAAGCGGGTCATTGAGCTCGGAAAAAGCGTTGGCCAATTCCATGCCGGCAATAATTAATTCAAAACGCTCTACCTGCCCGGCTTTACTGCGATGTTTCTTGGCTAACGGCGAAGTTTCAACCGGATGGTCAATGATAAAGGTCGGCTGGCGCAGGCGGGGCTCAACGTATTTGTCATAAAGGACATTAATGATCTTGCCGACGCCGATTTCAGCAAATCCTTCCACCCCTTTTTCTTTGCCAATTTGCCGGATCTCGGCTTCGCTTTTCCCGGCAATCAAGACGCCCGCTTCAGCCAAAGCATCGGTCAGCGGAATTCTTTTCCAAGGAGGGGCTAGACTGATCTTCTCGCCCTTAAATTCAACCTCCAATGAACCATTATTAACTGCCTTGCAGGCGGCAACCATTAAATCTTCGGTTAACTGCATAATGGCAATGTAATCTGCATAGGCCTGATAGACTTCGATGATAGTAAATTCGGGATTATGTTTGTATGATATCCCTTCGTTGCGGAAGACGCGGCCAATCTCGAAAACTTTCTCAAACCCGCCCACAATTAATCTTTTAAGATACAATTCCGGCGCAATGCGCATGAAAAGCGGCATATCCAGCGCATCGTGGTAGGTTTCGAACGGCTTTGCGGCGGCTCCGCCCTGCAGGACGTTTAAAATCGGGGTTTCAACTTCCAGAAAACCTTTTTCTTCCAAGCTTTTGCGGATCAGAGATACAATTTTACTGCGTTTGACAAAGACTTCCTTAACTTCGGGATTAACCATCAAGTCAACATAACGTTCACGGTAGCGGATTTCCTTATCGGTCAATCCATGCCATTTTTCGGGCAAAGGATGGAGTGCTTTGCAGAGGATTTCAAATTCTTGCACCCGCACGGTAACTTCCCCTGTTTTGGTCTTAAAAACATGTCCCTTAACGCCAATAATATCGCCCATATCCAATTTGCTGTAGATGTCATATTTTTCAGCGCCAATTATATCTTGTTTAGCATAAATCTGGATTCTACCTGAGTCATCCTGAATAGTGGCAAAGGAAGCCTTGCCATGTCCCCTTTTAGTCATGATCCGCCCGGCAATGGAAACAACCTCTGGGCTTTCCTCTTCTTCTTTCAGATCCTTATATTTGGCCAATATCTGCTCGGCGTTATGGGTTTTATTATAAGTATAAGGAAAAGGATTAATCCCCTTTTCTTTCAGCTCATTTAATTTTTCCCGCCTAATTTTCAATAGTTCATCAGACATTATGTTTTACCTTCATTTTTTGAATATTTTCAATGTCTTTATCACGATATATTTGCTTAATAAATTTCCCTGCCTCTTCCATCCATTCCAATACTTGCCGCGCCGTAAGCGTATTGAATTTTTGGCTAGAGGTCCCTTCCCACATTCTTTGTTGGTTATTATTCTCCATTTCTCACCTCATCATTTGGGGGAAGCGCCTCTAAATTTTCGATATCGATCAGATCATCTGGCCTACCGGCAATCTTTTTTAAGGCAATAAGGTGCTTTTTGGAAGGAATAGGGATTTCCATTCCTTTAAGCCTAACAATCCTTTTTTCTGCGCTTAGTTCCTTGTAATCGATTGGATGTTCAATAAAAACATCTACTAACTCATATGCCCTATCCGGATGATAAAACGCAAAAACTTTCATATTTTTTTCATTAATCCATATTTTTCTCTTTTCCTGATCAGCAAATTCTTTGGGATCGATAGGCGCCTTCGGTTTATATCCCAGCTCATTCAAGACCGAAATAAATTTTTCAACATTTTCAGGAACGAAAGCTACCATTAAATCAATATCCATGGTAAATCGAGGAGCTACTTTATAGAGGGAGACCGCCATCCCGCCAACTAATATATAGTCCACCTTTTTTTCATGGAGCTTTCTCAATATTTCTTCGTAATATATTTTCTTACCTTTAAACCATTCAAAAAGCCAATGCATCTTTAATTATCCTCAACCCTTTCAGCGTCAACTCCGTGTCTATTCTATCAATAACCGTCGTATACTTGCAAACCAGCGGGGCTAACCCACCAGTAGCGATAACAATAATTTTTGTATTTTGGATTTTAGATTTTTGAATTATTTGGGATTTGGGATTTGGGATTTGGGATTTTATTTTCCCCACCATCCCTTCCACCATCCCCGCATACCCATAAACTAACCCGCTTTGCATGGCAGAAACCGTATCGTTGCCAATCACCCTTTTGGGGGCTTTAAGTTCGATTTGGGGTAATTTGGCCGTCTTGGCGTGCAAAGCGTCCCTCGCCATTGTTATCCCCGGGGCAATCGCTCCCCCTAAATATTCTCCCTTGGCCGTAATTACATCAAAAGTGGTGGCAGTACCAAAATCAACTACAATTACCGGACCGCCATAAATTTTATAGGCTGCTAGAGCATCCACCACCCGGTCAGCCCCAATTTCCTTTAGCTTTTTTAATTTAATCTTAATAATTGGGATATTCTGGGCGGTAACAAAATAAGGAATAACGCTAAATTGCTTTATAATTTTAGCTTTAAATCCTTGATCAATCGAAGGGACAACACTGGCAATGATTACTTTATCAATTTTATTCTTGATTCTGGGGATCTTTAATTGACTGGTCTCACAGCGCCATACTTGGACTAATTTATTGCCTTCAAATAGTCCAAAGACGGCATTGGAATTGCCAATATCAATTGCCAAAAGCATATGGGGAAATTTTACCACAAAATGATATTAACGCGCCGGACATATTTCACTATAGGCACAGTGTGTTATAATACATGCCATGGCAGATAAATACCCGTCAATTTTTCATCTTATTGCCGCAGCTTCCAAGGCTGAAAATGTTTCCTGCGTAATAATTGGCGGATTTGCAATTAATTACTACAAGGTTACCCGGCAAACTGCTGATGTGGATTTTCTGATCACCAAAGAAGACTTTAAAAAATTATTAGTTCTCTTAGAAAAAGCCGGATACGAAGAAGATTATTCTCAAACCGTTTTTACCCGCCTTCGGAGCAATGACCAAGCCAGTTTAATGGATGTTGATTTTATGTTTGTGGACAAAGCTACCCTTTTAGGAATCATTAAAGATGGCGAAAAAGTCAAGCTTGCTGGACAAAGCTTTGTTGTCCCGTCACTCAACCACCTGCTGGCGCTTAAACTCCATTCCCTAAAGCATAATTTACAAATCCGCATTAACAAAGACATACCGGATATTATCGAACTTGCTCGGGTAAATAATATTGACGTTAAAGGCAGCACATTTCGAGAACTTTGCGAAAAATATGGCACAAAAAAAATCTATTCCATGATCATTGAAAGGATGTAAACAACATGAAAAAGAATATCTTGCATCTGCCGATCATTACCGGTCCTTTACCCGAAAAAAAACGGCTTTCAATGGACGATTATCTAAAATTTGTAAATTTCAACCTTAAATATGTTGTTAATGAAACAGCGGTTCGGGAATTAAAAAAAAAGCAAGCAGTTAACAATCCTTTTTCATTAAAGCCCATCGAACATTAATTAGCCCCGCCCTAAACAAGGCTAATTTCTCGCCGGACATATCTCGCTATAGGCACAATAGGAACATTTTATGGGGTTAGGTTTAGCGGTAAATTGATCCTGGCGGATGCTTTCCGCAACGGCCTGGATTGTTTTTCTGGCCTTTTGCAAATCACTCTCATCTTTTCGAATTTTTCCAACCAACCCAGATTCTAGAAAATACAATTCTTCTCCATCCGGCAGTTTGCCATATTTTTCTTTCCAGACCAAAGCATAAATTGAAAGCTGCAAGCTTTCTTTGGCCCTTTTATCGGCGGCCGTCTGGTCCTTTACCTCCGAAGATTTATAGTCGACAATATATATTTTGCCTTTATCTTCATCCACCCTATCCCATCTTCCACGGAGAATAACGTTTTCCAAAGGCACCGAAAACGCTTCTTCCACCGATTTAATTCTGCGCTGATTGGTTTTTTCTTTTTTAAAGAATGCCCGGAGCGCTTTTTTGGCGGCTATCAATCGCTGCTCCTCGTGTTCGCGGGAAATAAACCCCTCGGACGACCAGTTTTTCTCAAGATCGGCAATCAAATCATTTTCAGTGAATTTTTGCTTTTTCATCCGCACCAGGGCATACGCCTGCGCCGTCTTATGCATGGCCGACCCGACCAATATTTGCTGGTTGGGAAGCAGGGGAACATGGAGAAGATGGACATACTTGTATTTCAAGGGACAGGTTAAATAATCGTCAATCTGGTAAAAACTAAGGTGGATTGGCCCATTTTTTTTGATCCTGCTAGCCGCCGGCAACGCAACCTCTACCGGGGCAAAAAGCTCAATTTGGTCGCGGGGAGATTTCTTAATTATCGCCAAAGCCGGTCTTGGTTTTTCAAGCGCTTCCAACACAAAAGGAGAAACTTTGCGCAAACGTTTGCCGCCATAATCGGCGGAAGAAGTAAAATACAGTTCCTCTTTAGCCCGCGTCATTGCCACATAAAACAAGCGTCTTTCTTCCTGCAGATGAAAATCACCGGAAGTAAGTTTTTCTTTGATCAATTCGTCCGGCAGTTCAAGAGAGCTGGATCTAAAGCGTACTGGAAACTTTTCGGCAGCCAGCAACACCATAAAAACGACCCTAAATTCCAGCCCTTTGGCTTTATGCACGGTTAAAATTTTAACCGCATCAGCCTCTTCATCCACAGCCGCGGTTTCAGGGTTATCACCAGCTTCTTTTAAGAGATTTAAGTATTTGACAAATTCTAAAACCCGGTCTTTTTCAGCGACTTCCCCAAACTGCCGCACTTTTTCAAAAAAGCGGGCAATATTTTGCATCTCCCGCTCATCGCCTTGGGCAAACTTAGCCAGTAATCCTGATCTTTTCAAGAAATGATACAGCACCTCTCCCGTTTTTCTCTCTTTAGCATAATCAAGATAATAGCAGATGTCCTCCATAATCTGATTAACCGCTGCCTTTGATTCCGCCGAAAGATCGTCCAATATTTCAAATTCACCGCCATCGGCTAAATGAGTAAAGACGTGATGCAGGGTCTGGTTGCGGCGGCGGGCAAAGGTATTCATCTTTTGCAAGTCGACCGGATTTAGGCCATAAAGCGTTGAAATTGCCAAATCAAACAAAGAAACCGAATCGGTAA
>JASEHX010000056.1 GCA_030018645.1 Candidatus Margulisiibacteriota bacterium
CATTTTCCATGTCATTATCGGCGCAAGCGATAAGGCCTTTAGCCCTTTTTACACCGGCAATTTCCAGGTTGCCGTTAGCAGTTGGATCGCCGACAATGTAGGGAACGCCTTTTGATTCCAGCTCATCGGCGGTGCTGATTTTTACATCTACCACCGCACAAGGAATTTTTGCCGCCACCAGATCTCCCAGCACCTGGTGCCCCACCCGGCCAAACCCGCTGATAATGTAATGATCTTTAATGCTGTGCAAACGTTTCTCCATCCTTTTTTTCCTCCTGTACCCAAAGATATGTCCTTCAACGATCATTTCCCCAAATTGGCCCACCGAATAAAGGGCCGTGCCCACCCCAGTAATGATAAGCAGCATGGTAAAAATTCTGCCCGGATCAGACAAGGCATGGACTTCTTCAAAGCCAATGGTAAATAAGGTAATGACCAGCATGTAGCCGGCATCCAGCAAACTCCAGCGCTCATAGCCGGTATACCACAGCAAACCGGCGCCGACCACGAGCAACAATATTATGCCCGGTATAATTAATCTTCTTAAAGGGTTCATTTTAATAAATACAGCGTAAAATCCCCGGCGTGATAGTCGTGCCGCAGAATATATCTTGGGCAAATAAACCGGCAGAAACTGATGATTTCTTCCGGCTTAAACAAATAATACTGCTGGGCTGCCGGCTCTTCATAATCTGCCATTGGCAGACGCCCCTCACTCAAGAAATTTACCGCTACTCCATAGTTTACCAGATCGTACATTCTTAGCAACAGGCTTTTTACCCATTCCATATGGCTTAAAGAATCGGCGGTGCGGATATTAAAAATCCCGCAGCAGAAAATATAATCATAGGTTGGCAGATAGCGGTCTTCGATAATATCTTTTACCTCAAATTTACCGTCGCGATATTTTTTTCTAGCGGCTTCGATTAACTTGGGGGAAATGTCTATTCCGAAATACTTTAATCGGTTGCGCTTTAAAAGGCCGTCGGCTTTAAAGAAGCCGTATAGGTCGCCTAGTCCGCAGCCCACATCAAGGATAGAAACATCCGCCGCTTTTTTGCCGTAAATTAAAATTTCTTTGAGGATCTGGAAGCGCATTTTCTGGCTTTCGGGGCTGTTCCAATCGAGGGCCTTGTAATTGGCCCCATGTTTTTCCAAAAGTCCTTCAAAATAGTCAATTTGAGCTTGGTTGGGCATGGAAAATTATAACAAGAAAAAGTGAAATTTGCGAATAAATCCTGCGAAACAATTCCATGGGAGTACCACCAGTACCATCAGCAAGTCAAACGAGATCTGCCTCAACCAGGGCAAGACGCAGAACCTCTACAGCAGAGACAGAGAGAGGTCCGCATGTTTTTGCTAGATTCAAAAGTGGATCACACTATCTTACAATCGACCAAAAACATCGATTGATGCTGCCAGCAATTTGGAACAAATGCATCCCCTCCTTATCCACTTTGATAGCCGTTATAACTTACCTAACTTCTATACAAAAAAACCCTATTATCAAAATACTTTCTGAAGAAGATTGGCAAACAATATTAAGAGAAAAAGATGAAACCACACGAATTAAATTATCCTTACAATCCTGCCTTGTTACCGTTGATTCCAATGGACGGATCCAATTGCCACTTCATCTATACGAGCATCTAGCATTAGGTGAAGATCGTCAAGTGATGGTATCTTTTGAGCCTACCACCAGAACTATTGTAGTGGTGCCAAAAGCAGCACATCCTCCTACTTCAGCGATGATTATATAGTTTACAGTAAAGCATGATGAATCATTGCTTTCGCAATTAGAACAGCATTAAGGGCCGCACCGCGGCGCAGGTTGTCGGATACGGGCTTTCAGTTGCTGTTAATACTACTTTTATGTTAGTATTTATGCGATATGAATGAAGATCTGCAATATTGGCTGGATATAGCGGAATATGATTTGGGCACGGCAAAAGCTATGCTTGATTCCGGACGCTACCTTTATGTGCTCTTTATGTGCCAACAAGCCATTGAAAAATTATTAAAGGCCCACGTTACTTACGTCACTTCCCAATTCCCTCCCCGCTTGCATAATCTGCTTCGTTTAGCTGAATTGGCTCAGCTTGATTTAAATGACAATACAAAAAGTTTTCTTGAGAAACTAAGTTATTATTACCTTGAATGCCGCTATCCGGAAGATCGGAAATCAATGGTGAAAGAAGCAACAAAACAGGTAACTGAAAAGTATTATCAACATACTGTGGAGGTTTATCAATGGTTGAAAGAGAAGTTAATCTTAAAGACTTAACCGTAAAAGCCGTTAATTATTTAAGCCAATATTATTCCATTGAAGAGATTATTCTCTTTGGCTCATACGTCGGAGCGGAAAATGACCAATGGAGCGATATCGATTTGGCGGTTGTTTCTCCAGATTTTCATGGGAAAACCTATGAAGAAATCATTCAAATATTTGCTGAACTGGCGGTTAAATATTCATCCCGCTTGGAACTGCGGCCTTACACTCCTGAAGATATGAAATCCGCACGCCCTACAAATTTCTTAGGTTATATCCTGAAAAATGGCAAAGTAATTTACAAAAACAATCAAATCCTAATCTAGCAATTAGATCAACCCGTCCTTAATCATCCGCTCCGCAATTAATACCGCATTCAGCGCGGCACCGCGGCGCAGGTTGTCGGAAACAATCCACATTTCAATCCCGTTTTCCTGCGAAATGTCTTCGCGAATGCGGCCGACTAAAGTTTCGTTCCGGCCGGCACAGTCAATGGGCGTAGGATATTCGCCTTTTGACGGGTCATCAACTACTTTTACCGTGGGAAAAGCCGCAAGCAGTTTGCGCACTTCGGCAATTGATATTTTCTTTTTGGTTTTAATGTTAACCGATTCTGAATGGCCAATCGCTACTGGCACCCGCACGCAAGTAGCCGTAACTTTGATATTGGTATCTTCGAAGATTTTTTGGGTCTCATTAACCATCTTCATTTCTTCTTTGGTATAACCATTATCTACAAACGAATCGATTTGCGGAATAACATTAAAGGCAATCCTTTTGGGAAGATATTTAACCTCTACTTGGGCCTTTGGATTATCTAATAACGCTTTCGTCTGCCCATACATTTCCGCCACCGCTTCTTTCCCCCACCCCGAAGTCGACTGGTAAGTAGAAACTACAATCCTTTCAATCCCCACCGCATCATAAATGGGTTTGAGCGCCATCAACATCTGGGCGGTAGAACAATTGGGATTAGCAATGATCCCTCTATGCCTTTTGATGGCTTGCGGGTTGACTTCCGGAACAACCAAAGGAACATCAGGATCCATGCGAAATTGTGAAGTGTTGTCAATCACCACACAGCCGTGCTTGACCGCTTCCGGCGCCAGGACGGCCGAAATTTTGGCGCCGGCGGAAAATAAGCCAATTTCCATGCCTTTAAAAGAATCCGGCGTTGCAACTTCAACCGTATATTCTTTTCCTTGGAAATTTACGCTTTGTCCGGCAGTGCGCTCGGAGGCCAAAGGCAAGAAGCGATTGACGGGAAAGTTCTGCTCTTCCAGCACTTTTATCATCTCTTTGCCCACCATCCCGGTAGCGCCTAGGACGCAAACATTATATTTTTTTAGCATAAGTTTTTCTCCTTATCCCTCACCCGCTAATGCTGAAAATTCCCCCCTCTCCCACTGGGAGAGGGGGGCAAGTGCTTCACTGTACTAGGGGTGAGGGTTTTAATTATATCATATGCTATGTTATACTTTAAATAATGCAAAAAATCATAAAAAAACAGCTACAAGACAGTATTGATTTAAAAATCCAGGTGATTGAGACCCTGATTCCCCAGATTGAAAAGGCAGCCAATTTGCTGGTCGAAGCCCTGGAAAAAGGCAGCAAAGTTCTTTTCCTCGGCAACGGCGGATCAGCCGCGGATGCCCAGCATTTAGCAGCGGAACTAATCAGCCGCTTTATAAAAGAAAGAAAAGCTATTCCCGCCATTGCGCTTACAACCGACACATCAATTATCACCGCTATTGGCAACGATTATGGCTTTGACAAAATCTTTGCCCGCCAAATTGAAGGACTGGCCCAAGCCGGCGACGTTGCCTTTGGTATTTCCACTTCCGGCAATTCAAAAAATGTGATTGCCGGGTTGGAAAAGGCCAAAGAAAAGGGCTGTAAAACCGTTGGACTGCTCGGCTGTGACGGGGGAAAGATGGCGGGAATGGTTGATCTGGCAATTTCTCTGCCGAGCAAAGACACTCCCCGTATTCAGGAGAGCCATATTACTATTGGCCACATCCTTTGCGGGCTAATTGAGGAAAGGCTCTTTCCCGCATGAACAAAGCTGTCTTTATGGACCGCGACGGGACCATCATTGAAGATGTCGGTTATCTCAACCATCCTTCCAACATCCAATTTATCCCTGGCTCGATTGAAGCTATCAAGAAATTGAACGCCGCCGGCTATAAAGTCATTATCATTACCAACCAGGCCGGGGTTGCCAGGGGACTGGTTTCCGAAGATATGCTGCAAACCATTGATAAAGCCCTGCACAAATGGATCCTGGCCAGCCATGCCCACCTTGACGGCATTTATTACTGCCCCCACCACCCCGAACACGGCCATTACCCTTACCGCCAGGCTTGCGAATGCCGCAAACCCCACCCCGGGTTAATTAAACGGGCCCAAAGGGATTTTGATATCGACCTTTCCCAATCCTATATGATCGGGGACAAGGCAACTGATATCGAAGCCGGCCGTAGGGCGGGCGTAAAAACTACTATGGTATTAAGCGGTCGCGGCTCGGAAGAAAAGAACCACCTAAAGCATCCGCCCAACCAATTTGCGGAAAACCTACTCGAAGCGGTCAATTTGATCATACAGTAATTTTTCGATCGCATAAACAGCAAAGCGTATTTTTTTGAATTTCTTCGCTGCAGTTAAATTGACCAATTTAGAAAACTCTTCCAGCACCCTCAAAGCTTCCTGTGTCCTTTTCGCGCTGGCCGAAAAGATATCTGCGAGGGAAAGGCGGTTCGCCTCACTCGGGGTAAAACTGTCCCTTCCGACATCTTCGCGAGAATTGCGGTGCTGTAACGGAATATTCAATCCTTGGCCTAATTTCCGAACTTTACTGCGTAATTCCTTTAAGCGCTTGGTTTGTTTATTTTTATCCAAAACAAAGCGCGCTGCTTCTTCCATCACCCGCAGTCCTTCGCTGGCGCGGTTGATATTGGCGTCTAATATTCTGAAAGCTTTTGCTTTTATTTCCATGTTTTCCATGCCAATAAAAAGAAGCCCTCATTTGGGATCCAAAAAAGGGCTTCTTGCAGATCGGGAATTACAAATAATACGAAACTATCACAGCTGTTGCGGGTAAAATAGCTGATGTCGCGACTCCCAAAGTATTAGTTTGGTTAGCCAAAATAAAATCCATACCAAGCAATAAATTGGACTGGACCATCGTTTCAACCCCGAAAGTTAAACCCAATGTCCCAGTAACACCCGTACTTATGGTCGTGTAATACACGCCCATATTGGTTTGGAGTTTACCAACCTTAACTAAATTATAGTCGGCTTTGATAACAAGGCCGTAAAAGCCAACGCCAGCGGTGGTAGTATAATTAGCGCCGAGCATGGCTGATATTTGGTCATTGAAAGCATAGCTCAATCCCCCTAAACCTCCCCAACTGGTTATCGCAAGTTTGGATTCAGCCGGAGCTGCCGATGCCGCCGGTACTTTAACCATGGTCTTTGCTGCGGCGAAAGCGGCCGATCCCATAATTGCTATAATCACAATTAACAAAACGGATATTTTCTTCATTTTTTTCACCTCCTCTGCTATTTAAATGATTACTTCCCGCGAAATAAGTTGAACAAAAAATCCGCCGCCATGTCTTTGCATCCCAACCCAAAAGCAATCGCCGCGGCAAGGCCGACTGCACCAATGATTACCCCGATCTGCGGGATAAAAACCGAAGATGAAATCCCTAATTCAGACAAGGCGGTTAGAAAAGCAAAAATAACAACCGTGTAATAGATAATCCGCGATACTGTTTTGGCTCCCTCCATCCCCAGATTGGACATGATTACCCGAACGATACCCGCAATTAACCCGGCCAGAAAAACGCCAACTGCTAAAATAAAAGCCGCTAAACAAACAATCCCCATATAAGAAAAGATTTTCAGCAATACCGGCTGGACGGGCAGGCGGAAGTAGCCCAGCACCCCGATAAAGAGGATAAAAACCAATGCCCAATAAGCTAAGTTGCCCAGCAATTCTGAAATGGGTTTTTTAACGTCGGCCTTTTCTAATAATTCCTCAAACCCAACTTTTTTAGCTAAAAGATCCAGCTGGAGAAGACGCAAAATAAAAGAAACTATTAAGCCGACTGCTTTGGCCGCTAAGAACCCTGCCAAGAAAAGGACGAGCACTACAATCACTTTTACAACCAGCGGGCAAATTTGGGTAAATGAGGAATTCAGCGCGGCAATGATGCGGCTAATGTCCATTTTAGGTCCTCCTATTTAACAATTGCCAACAAGAGCGAAACTACCAAGAAGACAATTGCACAGCCCCAAGTAATACGGTCGAGACCTTCTTCTAATCCCTTGGGTGTGCCGAACAATCGGGCAGAACCGCCAATCCCCCCCAACCCCTCCCCTTTTGCGGAATGTAAAAGGACCATAATGACCAGCGAAACAGCGGAAAAAATTTGGACCAATATCAGCAGGCCTTTCATTTGTTTGCCATTTTAGCCGATGGCACTATCCTTGTCAACCGATTTTCCGTCTGATATACTAAAATCAAATGATTATTGGAATTGATTTGGGCGGGACCAAAATTGCCGGCATCCTTACTTCCCCCTCCGGCAACATTATAATGGATGTGCAAATCCCTACCGAAGCGCGCAAAGGTAAACAGCAAGTCCTGAAAAATATCATCAAAGCCATCCATATGCTGATTAACAGCCGTAAAGCCAGCATCAGGGCCATTGGCATTGGCGCCCCCGGCCCCATATTATATGAAAATGGGATCGTGATCGATGCCCCCAACTTACCAGGTTGGAAAAGGGTTAATTTAAAACAAATTCTTGAAAAAAAATTCCTCGTCCCCGTGTTTGTGGATAATGATGCCAATTGCGCCGCGCTGGCAGAAGCCCGCTTTGGCGCCGGAAAAAACGCCCGGCACTTCATTTATTTAACCGTTTCAACCGGAGTCGGCGGCGGAATTATTATTGACAGAAAACTCTATCGCGGAATAACCGGCTCTGCCGGAGAATTTGGCCATATGCTGGTTGATCCAAATGGGCCGCTCTGCGGCTGCGGCAAGCATGGATGCTTAGAAGCTATTGCGTCCGGCAGTGCGCTGCGAAAAAGAACCGGGCTAGATGCGTTAGCCCTAGAACTGGCCGCCCGGCAAGGCGACAAAGAAGCAAAAAAAGCCATTAGTGAAATGGCCCACTTCATTGCTATTGGCGTAGCCAACCTAGTAAATATTTTCAATCCGGAATTAGTCGTTATCGGCGGCGGTTTATCCAACATGCGCGAACTATTGCTGACTCCAATCAAGGACGAATACAAAAAGTATGCGCTTGCCCTGCCTGCTCGATCGGTGAAAATTGTGCGGGCAAAGCTAGGCAGCAAGGCAGGCGTGTTAGGAGCAGCCGCACTATGTCTATAGCCGTTATTGACTACGGTTCCGGCAACCTGCGCAGTGTCGAGAAGGCCTTTGAAAAACTGGGGTTCCAAGCAGAAATAACAAAAGATAAGGCGGCTATTCGCGGGGCAAAAGGCGTGGTCCTTCCCGGCGTCGGCTCGTTTGACGCCGCCATAAAAGAATTAAGAGCTTTTGGCCTGGAAACCGCCATTGAAGAAGCCATTGCGCTGGGCAAACCTTTTCTGGGCATTTGTCTTGGCCTCCAGCACCTTTTTGAAACATCGGAAGAAGGAAAAGAAAAAGGACTGGGTATTTTAAAAGGCAAAGTTAAAAAATTTAATTTCAGCGATACTCCCTGGTCAGAGCTTAGCGTCCCGCAGATGGGCTGGAACCGCCTGCTCTTCCGCCATCGCGCTCCCATTTTTGAAGGCATTGAAGAAGGTGAAATGCTGTATTTTGCCCATTCATACTATGTTGTGCCGGAAGATGAGATGGCAGTTGCAACGGTTACCGATTATGGGATAGAATATGTTTCCTCCGTGTGGAAAGACAATTTGTTCGGCATCCAGTTCCATCCTGAAAAAAGCGGGCCGATGGGGCTCAAGATAATCGAAAACTTTGGAGGGCTGTGTAAATAGTTTATTATCCCTCACCCCCTATCCCCCTCTCCCAGTGGGAGAGGGGGG
>JASEHX010000055.1 GCA_030018645.1 Candidatus Margulisiibacteriota bacterium
GGGCAAATCGTCATGCTTGCCAGCGCAGATTTCGGCAAAGCCGCGAATGGTTTCTTTTAATTCAATATATTTTCCCGGGATTTGGGTAAACCGTTCCGCCACAAAGAAGGGCTGGGATAAGAAACGTTGGATCCTGCGGGCGCGATTAACTACCACCTTGTCTTCTTCCGGCAGTTCCGCAATCCCCAAAATAGCAATGATATCTTCCAGCTCTTTGTAGCGCTGTAATATTTGCCGGACTCGCTTGGCGGTATTGTAGTGCTCATCCCCCACAATACTAGCGTCGAGGATGCGCGAGGTAGAGGCCAGCGGATCAACCGCCGGGTAAATGCCCATTTCCGAAATGGCGCGGGAAAGGACGCTGGTCGCATCCAAGTGGGCAAAAGTTGCGGCGGCGGCGGGATCAGTAATATCATCGGCAGGCACGTAAACGGCCTGCACCGAAGTAATTGATCCCTTGCGGGTGGAAACAATCCTTTCTTCCAGGCGGCCGATTTCAGCCGCTAAAGTCGGCTGATAGCCAACCGCTGACGGCAAACGACCAAGCAAGGTGGATACTTCAGAGCCGGCCTGTACAAAACGGAAGATGTTGTCCAAAAACAACAAAACATCTTTGCCTTCCTCGTCCCTAAAATATTCAGACATGGTAAGGGCGGTATTTCCGGCCACCAGCCGCGCGCCGGGCAATTCGGCCATTTGTCCAAAACAAAGCACGGTGCTGTTAATGACGCCCGATTCTTTCATATCCAACCAAAGATCATTGCCCTCCCTGGTGCGCTCGCCTACTCCGCCAAAGACGGAAATCCCCCCGTGCTGTTTGGCAATATTGCGAATAAGTTCCATGATGATAACGGTTTTCCCAACGCCGGCCCCTCCAAATAAACCAACTTTCCCGCCTTTTGCATAGGGAGCCAAGAGGTCAACTACTTTTATACCGGTTTCAAAAACTTCGCTTTTGGTGACGATTTCGTTAAATTGGGGCGGTTCACGGCGGACCGGCCAGGTCTTTTGAGTTTTTACCGGCCCCAAATCATCAATTGGATCGCCTACCACGTTAAACATTCTTCCCAGGGTTTCCGGCCCGACCGGCACGCTGATTGGAGCTCCGGTATCAATGACTTCAGTCCCTCTTTTTAAACCATCGGTTGAATTTAAAGCCACGGCCCTTACAATACCTTCTTCCATCTGCATAGCCACCTCGGCTGTTATTGGCGGATTAGAGATGGTAAGAGCTGAACGGATGCGCGGCACTTGCCCCGGCGGAAACTGGGCGTCAAAAACCGGGCCGATGACTTGGATTATAATCCCTTTGTTGGCCATATTTATTCTTCTCCTTTTTGCAAGCCCATTGACGAGCCGACCAAGTCCAGCAACTGTTCGGTAATTGCCTGCTGGCGTGCTTTGTTAAGATTAATCGTTAGATTGCTGATCAATTCATCCGAGCTTTCAATGGCGCCTTTTAAGGTAACCAAGCGGGCTGAAGCTTCGCCCAATTTTGATTCAAGAAAAAAATGAAAAAGCAGTGAAGTATTCAGCATAAAAAAGATTTTCTTCGCCAAGATTCCTTTACTGGGCTCCTGTATCACATTTGAAGATGCAGCCCTTAAACTAAATTCAGGCGGGAGCAAACGATAATCATAAGTATCTTGCTTAATAACCGATTTATATTTATTAAACATCACATGCAGGCTGGCAATTTTGCCGGCCAAATACTCGGTATATAAGCCGGCAAATAATTCTTGAAAAAAACTGAAGTCATAATCTTCTTCTAAATAAGCATTTTTTACAGCATACTTTCTGGCTTTTACATAATCACTTCCTTTCTTCCCGACAGCAATAATTCTTAACGGGTTTTCTCGATTAATCTGCTTTGCAAAGGTTTGCAAACGGTTAAAAAGGTTAACATTAAAACCACCGCACAGTCCGCGCTGGCTGGTGATGAAAATTAGGACTGTATCACCAGTGGGCTTATCTATGATGAATGGCGAAAAATCCATTTTTCCCGCCGCTTCTTCTATGCCGGCGATATAATTTGAGAAAGCCGTGTGGCGCTCCCGCGCCTTTTTCATGCGCACCGTGGTAATTACCTGCATGGCGTTGAAAATGGAATTGAGGCCGGTAATGGTCTTGAGCCGGCTCTTTAACTTACCAGTTGATGTCATCTATTGAAAACTCTCCTTATACTTTTGGATGACATTCTTAAGTTTTTCGGCTGTTTCATTATCAAAGTCGGCCAACTTGGGTACAATGTCCGCCGCTGTGGTTTTAACATAGTTGATTAGTTTAGTTTCAAATTCTTTCACCCTTTCCAGCGGAATCCCGTCCAGATAATTATTGACCGCGGCGTAAATGGAAATGATTTGGTCTTCAATGGGAAAGGGCTTAAATTTATCCTGCTTTAAAATTTCAGAGATCTGTCCGCCGCGTTCAATTTGCCGGGCGGTTTCTTTATCAACTTCTCCTGCAAAAAGGGAAAAGGCCTGCTTTTCACGGTATTGGGCTAGATCTAACCTCAGCCTGCCGGCAATTTTGCGCATAGCGGGGACTTGCGCTTTACCGCCAACACGCGAGACCGAAATGCCAACATTAACCGCCGGCCGGGCGCCTTGGTTGAATAAATCAATCTCCAAAAAGATTTGGCCATCGGTAATGGAAATGACATTGGTCGGGATGTAAGCGCTGTAATCGCCCAATTGGGTTTCAATCAGCGGCAAAGCGGTCAACGAACCTCCGCCCAAGGCCGGTGATAATTGGGCCGCCCTCTCCAGCAGTGACGAATGGAGGTAAAAAACATCGCCCGGGTAGGCCTCCCTTCCCGGCGGGCGGCGCAGCAATAAAGAAATCATGCGGTAGGCCTGCGCATGTTTTGTCAAATCATCATAAATCACCAAAGCATCTTGGCCGTTATACATAAATTCTTCGGCCATGGCGGCGCCTGCATACGGAGCCAGGTACTGCATTGCAACCGGGTCAGAGGCCGAGGCAACCACCACGATTGAGTATTCTAAAGCGCCGGTTTCGCGCAATTTATCCACCAATTGGACAATGGTGGCTTCCTTTTGGCCGATTGAAACATAAACACAATTAACCCCCTGCCCTTTTTGATTGATCATAGTATCAACGCCAATGGTTGACTTGCCGGTGGCGCGGTCGCCGATAATTAGTTCCCGCTGGCCGCGGCCGATCGGAATTAGGGCGTCAATCAACTTATAACCGGTTTGCAGAGGTCGAAATACTGGAACGCGGTCGGTAACTTTGGGCGCAATTTTTTCTACCGGACGGGTCTTGGTGGTCTTTGTCTCCCCTAACCCGTCAATTGGCCGGCCCAAAGGATCAACGACTCGCCCTAATAATTCTGGCCCTACCGGCACTTCAATTACTTTTCCCGTCAAGCGGGCAGAATCACCTTCCTTAACCGAAGTGTGGGAACCTAGAAGAACGGCGACGACTTCTTCCCTTTCCAGGTTAAAAACAATCCCAAAAACTCCGCTGGAAAATTCAATAATTTCGCGCGACATGGCCGATGGCAGGCCTTTTATGCGGATAATGCCGTCGCCTGATTCCAAGACATAGCCCTTTTCTTCAATATGCGATGCCGGCGTAAAATTTTCAATCCTTTTCTTGATGATTGCGGTAATATCTTCTTTCATTTCACCATCTCCCCTCTTAATTGGGCCAGTTTTCCGGCAATGCTGGCGTCTAAGACCTCGCCGTCAAGGAAGCGCAGTTTAAAGCCGCCGATTAATTCTGGTTTTATCTTTTTAGCAAAAAACAAATTTTTCCCAAAAGCACATTTTATTTTTTCAATAAATTCTTCGTCTAACGGGAAAGCTGATTCGAGATGAGCATACCGGGCGTGTTTTTTAGCTTCGGATAACCGAATACAGCGCATGGCAACATGGGCAATCCGGCGCACCAGCCCTTGGTCAATCATCAGATGCACAAAATCCTTAAAAATTCCTGACGTATGCGGACAAAGTTCGTCAAAATATTCTTTTCTTTGCTCCTTGTCGATGCAATCATTTTCAAAAAACAATTTGATGGAAAAATCCTTTTGTAATATTTCATTAAAGTTGAACAGTTCTTCCGTTAATTGGCCGGCATCCTCCCCGGCCATAGCGTATAACTTGGCAACATTTATGGCTGGCATTGCCGCAGTGCCTCTTCGGCCAGTTTCCGGTCGGCCAATGGGTCTAGTTTCTGCTTGATAATTTTGCCGGCCGCCGCCACCACCAGATCGGCGGTAAATTCTCTTACTTCGGCCATAATTTTATTTTTTTCAATCCTCATGTCCCCTTGCGCTTTTTCGATTACATATTGAGCTTCGCGCTTAGCCGCAGTAACGATTTCTTCCTTCAACTTATTACCGTCTTGTTTGGCTTGCTCAATTAGTTTCAAAGCATCTTGGCTGGCTTCACTGATCTTATGCTTATAAGATGACAATAATTCATCTGATTTCTGGCGGTTTTCTTCGGCTGAATTAATCATACCTTCAATTTTTGCTTCCCGTTCTTTCAGCAAAGCAAGCAGGGGCGGCAAAGCCAGCTTGTACATCATGAGTACCAAGATGGCAAAGGATACGGTGGTCCAAATTATCAAACCAGTTTCTATGTCAAACATAAGTTATTATTCTTATCCCTCACCCGCTATCTTTCAGCACTCCCCCCTCTCCCATCCTCCTTCGTTCTTCGAACTTCGGCGGACAAGCTGGGAGAGGGGAGGATAATTTAACATTAGTGGGGTGAGGGCTTTTCAATCATTTCGTTACCAATATCAAAGCAATAACCAACGCGTAAAGGCACAGAGCCTCCACAAAAGCAATCGCGATGATCATGGAAGTCCGGATCTCGGAAGCCGCGCTGGGCTGGCGGGAAATGCCCTCCATTGCTTTTGCGGCTAGCATACCAATGCCAACAGCTGTTCCTAGTGAAGCTAAACCTATCGCAATTCCCCCGGCTAAATAGCCTAATTCCATGCTAAACACCTCCTTAATAAACTAACAACACGTCCCGACTTTGTCGGGACTACAACTAACAACTGACAACTGACAACTTATTAATGCTCTTCCTGCAAAGCCCCAATTATATACGACGATGACAGGTAAGTAAATATAAAGGCCTGGATAAACGCTACAAATATTTCAAAGGCAGAAATCGCTACATCCCCAATGACCGGCAATGGAGCAATTAAAAAGCTTTTAAACATAAAGATAAAGCTCAAAAAGACCAAAATAATGGCGTGGCCGGCAAACATATTGGCAAATAATCGAACCGCCAAGGAAAACGGCCGGGCAACCTGCCCCATAACTTCGATCGGGAATAAGAGAGGAATTAGGAAAATAGGGACACCGCTGGGGATAAAGCTCCTAAAATAGCCCAAAAAGCCGTGTTTGAGCAGGCCGACAATATTAACCATAATAAAGACAATGATTGCCAATGTGCCGGTAACATTGATATTACTGGTCGGCGGCAGTAAGCCAGGGACCAACCCTAATAGGTTGCTGATCAGGATCAAACAAAAAAGAGAGATTAAAAAGGGCAGCCATTTTTCTCCCTGGCTTCCCAAAGGGGCTAGCATTTCCAAGCGAATAAAATCAACTAGGTACTCGGCAATACTTTGGATGGGAGTTGGAATGATTTTGGCTTTGCGGGAAACAAGCATGAAAAAAAAGAAGATAATAAAAACGGCAAAAAAGAGCGATAGCGTGCTGTTATAAATTGAAGCATCAATCCCAAATACCTCTATTTCCAACACTTTTGTCGGCTGTAAATGTTCAATAACGTTCATAGCAATTATAATTAGTAGATATTTTCATTCATTTGTCATTTGACATTTTTAATTTGTCATTGTTCTTTAGTGCTATTTTCACCACATTCCACATACCAACCACTCCGCCTATAATTAGGCCGGCTACCATTGCTTTTGGCCGGCTGTTGGCATATAGATCAATTTGATAACCAATGAAAGCGCCTAAGAAAACGGCTGCGGCAATTTCAATCCCCAAAGAAGCTGTTTGCAGAAAGTCGTTTTTAAGCCCCATTGGAGCTTATTTTAGCATGTAGAAAACTTGATTAAAAGTGTGCTTTACTTGCCACCTCGCCCAACCCAGTAAGTTACCATATTTTTCGCTTTTTTTACCGAAACGTTTAGGCTATTGGAAACGAAAACTAAATCAAAAGGTTTCTTTGCTGCCCGAATTAAAATACCTAACAACTGTTACATCTTTTACACCGTTGGTGGGATGAAATCGCACCAATGGTGAATCTCATATACCACGCTCACTTTGTCAATAGATGGCGGGTTAATGGTCCAGTTTTTGGGGTCTATTATATTCTTTATATCATTCCGTATTTACTAAAAGCAAAAACTTCTGGGACGTTACCAAATTGTTAGCCGCACTTTGAAAGGTTCCAGTTTCCCGCAGTATGATGGTTCCAGTTTGTGGGTGCAGGATACACCCATCCCTTGCCCCGCGCGAAAAAACAAAAAAATATTGATTGATTCCGATCGGGTGTGTTAAACTTTGGTGAGTTGGGTTTGTTCAGGCTCTGGGGTGATCGGAATCACCGGAATCACTGATCGGATTGAGCGGAATCTGCACTTATTATTTGATTTCACCGTCGAGAGAAGAACTGTTTCTCATCACACATACCGCTAAAGCTATTGTTTCTAAAGAAAAATACGGAAAGTAACCAATATTATATTTTTATCAAGCTGTTAAGATAAAGGGGAATTTCCCAAAAGTGATTTGGCAAACTATATTATAACAACCTCATTCTCGAGCTGCATTTCATTGATTTGAGCTAATATTGCTTCAGCATACAAAGCTGAAGCAATAACGATCGGCCCATTATGTTTAAGTAAAATTTGCGGTGATTTAACAGGAATATTGCCTATATATGTATTTTGCTTTTTTACATCACTATCTACAAAAGAAATAATATGACATTTATTTAAAACGGTATTACTTAAAAGACCAAGCGAATAAGAACCAACTCCCCAAACAACAATTCCTTCCTGGCTTAGCACATATTTATCTAAAGTGTCGCGTGAAAACTGCAAATAAGCTTGCTTAACATAATCGTAAACTGTCCTGATAGCTGAATTTTCCTTTGATCTTTGAATGTATTTTTTTACGCGTTCACATAAATTGAGATCGGGTTTGATTATTGCATCACTTTTAGTGCCTTTCTGCTTGCGGAAAGCCATATAAACAGTGGGATATAAGTTGGATTTGGAAACCGAAATTGTACTTTTAACAGATGCTAAAGATTCGCAGCCAAATTGCACAATTAAATTCCGCAGAGAATGTTCGTCAAAATGATTAATATGTTCATGATCAAAATAATGAAAAGGCACAATAAAATAATCCAAATAACGCGAAGCATCGGGGACTTCGACAAATAATATTCCACCTTTTTTAAGCAGACCAATAACATTTTCAATCGCAGAACGTAGGTCACAAACATGCTCTAGAACATGGCAAAGAATCACACAATCAAAACTATTTTTAAAATCAGATAAATTTTCTGAAAACAACCCCCCAACTCTGGCTGGTACACCTTGTTGATTTACATGCTTTACACACACCTTTGAAGGGTCTATCCCGAGCAAATTAACATATCCCATTTTCCTTAATGCAATTAATAGGCCACCGTTTGCACAACCAATATCTACCATTGCAGCCTTCTTATCCAGAACATATTGCGTAAGATCCGAAGCTGTTTGGTCCATTCTTTGAGCATCCCAGGGAGTGGTTCCGCCACCGGATGCTATAGAGCTATCCTCATATTTTGAGAAACTTTGATAATACTGATCGTATTCTTTTTGTGTTGCCGATGTGTCAGCATAAACGAAACCGCATCGTTTGCAGCAAACAATATCATAAGCAGAAGGCAATACGCTTTTATCAGGCAGGGCAAAACGCTGATTATGTAAAATTTCGCCTGATTTATTCAAACATATGGGGCAAGGCCGAATAACTATTTTTGTCTGCCTCATTTTTTCACCTTTTTCAATCTTATTATACACACTTCTAGACAATATTTTCAATTTCCAGATAAGCAAATAAATTATAAATTATACAAATCGATGATCTCCTCATCTGAAAGTGCGCATCGATAAAGGCGCACATCATCTAAGCACCCTACTGACCATTCATCTGGGCCTAGGGAACTATACCCAATATTAACTGAACCGCCATCTGTATTGGGAATAACATAGGGGGCAGATTCAAGTCCGACGGAAATCCCATTTACATAAAACCGGCTCTCGTTGTTTACTGTCCCTTCCCAGATTAAATAGTCCTCTAATCCCTGCTTTTATCTCACATTAA
>JASEHX010000057.1 GCA_030018645.1 Candidatus Margulisiibacteriota bacterium
CAACTGCGTCGGCAATCATCGCGGACATCATCGCCGCCGCAAATGTCAAATGTCAAATGTCAAATGTCAAATTAAGGAAAAATGTTTTTAGTAGGCCTTCCCAATCCGAATCCCGCTATTACCTCCGCCTGCAGGCGCCGGATACCTGCGGGGTGCTGGCCGGCATCTCCAAAACTTTTGCCGACCATAATGTCAGCATCGCGGCGGTTGTGCAGAAGGAAACCATCGGCAAGGTTGCCACCATTGTCATTCTTCTGCATAAAGTCAGGGAAGACAACTTAAATCGCGCCCTCACCGCGGTCAAAAAGCTCTCCGTAGTCAAAAAAGTCGGCAATGTGATTAAGATTGTTTGACATAGTTCTTGTTTTTTCACGCTTTATGTGATATAATACCCCTATCTTATTACATATTGTGTATTAAATAGGGGGGGGTATATGTTCAATAGAAAAGTAATCAACTACCTAAAACAATGGAAAAATAGGAAAAAGCATAAACCTTTGATATTGCGGGGTGCGCGCCAGGTAGGTAAAACAAGCGCAGTGGAAATTTTTGCCAAGGAAAACTTTGCACAATTAATAAATATCAATCTTGAAAATCCAGAACATGGAGCCCTTTTTCGCGAACCATTGTCGTTGCAAGATTTTAACCAAATAATTCAATTAAAATTTAACCAGAAGATTGAAGAAGGCAAAACCCTCCTTTTTATCGATGAGATACAAAACTCTGTTCCTTTGATGCGGCTTTTGCGTTTCTTTTACGAAGAACAGCCCAACTTGCATGTGATCGCTGCCGGGTCTTTATTGGAAGTAAAACTGCACAAGGCAAGCTTTTCTTTTCCGGTTGGCAGGGTGGAATATACGTACCTTCACCCGCTTGATTTTTTTGAATATTTGGAAGCCAAAGGAGAAAGGATTCTTTTAGATATTCTTAGAAATATTCAAACAGGGTCGTCTGTGCCGCAAGCGATCCATGATCAAAGCATAAAATTATTCAATGAATATATGTTAATCGGCGGCATGCCGGAAGCGGTAAAAACATTTATCGAAACGCAGGATATTTTAGCCGTAAATCGGGTCTATAATTCGCTTTTCACTTCCTTTTTGGACGATGTATATAAATATGCTCCCGATTCAAAGGTAAAATATTTGATCCATGTAATTGAAAACGCCCCATTATTTGCCGGACAAACCATTACTTATGAACACTTTGCTAATTCTGCTTATAGGAGCCGTGAAATGGGCGAAGCGTTTGATACTCTTGAAAAAACTATGCTGGTAAATCGGATAGTGGGATCAAAAGAAACTGCCCTTCCGCTTGTGCCCAAAAAGAAAAAAGCTCCCAAGATTATTTTTATTGATATTGGAATGGTGAATTATAAAATGGGTATTCGGGAACAGCTATTTAATATAAAAGATTTGAGCTCCTTATATCAAGGACGGATTGCCGAACAAGTGGTAGGCCAGAATCTATTGTCATTGGTGCATGACCAGTTAGTGCCGGTTTCGTACTGGTATCGGGATATTCCGGGCAGCACTGCCGAAGTCGATTATATTATTGCCCATAAAGGAATGATCATGCCGATAGAAGTTAAATCTGGCAGCAGTGGGCGTTTGCGTTCGCTGGTGGAATTCACAAAAAGGACCGGGATGAAAATTGCGGTTCGAGTGTATGGGGGGGTGTTTCGGGAAGAAGCTATAAAGTCAGGCAATGTTAGCTTTAAGCTTATTTCAATTCCTTTCTATTTGCTTCCGCGGATAACGGAATTGGTCGATAGTTTGCAGTCAAAAAGCTCTCCGTAGTCAAAAAAGTCGGCAATGTAATTAGGATTGTTTAAATTTAACCGTTTTTATAAGAAAAAAAACACATATTCTGCATTTTAGCCAAAATGTGGCGAAAACGACCTTGCATTTTAACCAAATATTGGATATAATATAGCCATCGGGTCGTACTTTACGATGAAAAGAGATATTGAATTTGAATTAATGAAGTGGAAGCAAAAAAGTGACCGTTATCCGTTGTTGGTGCGCGGCGCCAGGCAGGTTGGTAAAAGTTATTTGGTAGAAAATTTTGCCAGGTCAAATTTTGATAATTATCTGACCATTAACTTTGAACTCCAAACACAGGCGAAAAAATGCTTTGATTCGCTTGATCCCAAAAACGTCATTAATAACCTCCAGCTTCTGTTCGGGGTTAAAGTAGAAGAGGATAAAACTCTTCTATTTTTTGATGAAATACAGGAATGCCCGGCGGCAATTATGTCCTTGCGCTATTTCAGGGAAAAGATGCCCCAGCTGGCGATTATTGGAGCCGGCTCTTTATTGGAGTTTGCTCTAAAAACGGAAAACTTTAAAATGCCGGTTGGAAGGATTCAATTTCTCTATCTTGAACCGTTATCTTTTGCAGAATATCTGGAAGCGTCAGGAAATAGTCAATTGCGAGAATATTTGATGAAAATTAAAATTGAGGAAGACAGCCAAGCTGCCGTGCATGATAGGTTATGGTCTTTATTGCGATTATATCTCGTATTGGGAGGAATGCCGGCTGTTGTAAAAGAGTATCTGGCTGGACAAAACATTGTAAGTTGTTCAGAGATCCAGAGCAGTATCTTATTAACATATCGAAGTGATTTTGGGAAATATGCTGGAATTGCACAATATGAACACCTGCAGAAAGTATTTGATGCTGCTCCGCGTTTGGTTGGCCAGCGAGTAAAATATGTAAATATTGATTCAGAGATCAGGTCAAGGGATTTAAAAAAAGCACTCGAATTATTGGTTTTAGCGGGAATTATTAAGCCGATATATTTGTCGAGAGCATCAGGAATGCCTTTAGGATCGCAGATAAATGAGAAAAAAATGAAAATCAATTTTCTTGATGTTGGCCTAATGCAAAAAGCCTGCGGGCTTGAGAGTAAAATCGCATTAGAAAAAGATTTGCTGCAGATTAATTCCGGTTCGGTTGCGGAACAGTTTGTTGGCCAGGAAATAAGGGCCTATTCTGATAAATATCAACCGTCCGATTTGTTTTTCTGGGCGAAGGAAGAAAAAGGCAGTACGGCTGAAGTAGATTATGTCATTAGTGTTGATGGCGAGATATATCCAGTTGAAGTTAAAGCTGGGAAAGCGGGATCGTTAAAATCCTTGCGGGCATTTATGTCGCAAAAAAAAGCTAAAATTGGCATTCGGGTTTCAATGGAAAAACTAAGCTTTTTCGACGGCATTCTTTCTGTGCCGTTGTACATGCTGGAGCAGATCCCCCGCCTGGTAAGGAGTGTCCTATAGCAACAGATAAAAGATCGGCAATGTGGTTAAGGTTGTCTTCCCTATTGACCAAATTTTCCTTGAAATTTATTAGAAACGATAACGAATAGTTACTAGAATGGTATCCGGTACTAATGCGACACCCTATATGTTCCTGGCGAGCCCTTGTTCCAATGGGACAAGAGCGGCGGCAGAAGAAGACGCCTGCGAAGAAATTCCACCCTTTGTATTAAAGTTTGATGAACAGGTGCTTGAAGCGACAACCAGCCGCGATCCGCTGGTGGTTGACAGCAGTGCGTTAAAAAAATCGTTAGAGGTACTGGTCAGTCCAAATAGTGAAATCCGCATAAGCGTCGGCGGAATTTATGCCGTATCCTATCAAACTGATACGTCAGGAGAGGTATCCGTCCCTTTTGTAGAGATATTAAGACATATCCCGATCGGAAAGACAGAAGAGGTTTACATCCAAAATATGACTTGGCATAAGTCAATGTTTGTTGCCAGATCAACGGCTGATATTACCGCCGATCCAGCCCGAGCGGCACAACGCTCCCTCCAGCCGTTATACGAAGATATTGCCGGTGATTTAAAGGCGGGAAAACCAGTAGTTATCACCTCGCATGTCGTTTTGTGGGATGCTGATTTCACCGGCGAAGGCTGTCAGCGAAGAGACAATAGCGGCAATTGTGTTAGAAGGTCTGCCTGGGCGGATGGGAATAATTTCCAAACCAATCTCTACTGGAATTGGGGTGGGGGAGTATACCGGATGTTTAAGGAAAGTCAGGTTTGGTCGCTGGTTAATGAAGAACAATTGGCAGACGGACCGGTGCGGGCAGTTTTTAAAAGAACGGTAAAGCCAAACTCTTTCTGGCAAAGATTGGGGATCCAGAATAATTTTGATGTCTATGCGGTTTTTTACGGCCACACAGCGAATAATATTGTAACGGGGTATGCTTCATTTGCCAATGATTTATTCGGCAGTGCTGGGGAAGAAATTGTACTGCCCGGTGGTACAACTATCACCGCCGGCGGGCAGAGCCGGATTGTGGGTTTTATTGGCCACTTGTATTATAAGGGAGAGGAAGCTATTCGTCAGGCACTTGCACCGATTTCGCAAAAGAAGGGTGTATTTATGGCTACTTGCCTAAGTGCAAAGAACTATGCGGATCTGGTAATCCAAGAGAATGCTTATGGCCTGCTTTTCGGCACTGATTATATGGCGCCGGAGGGTTATATATATTTGCCATTATTTCAGGGAATAGTTGAAGGCCAGGAAGGCCGCGGGTTAAGAGATAGGGTGCGGGCAAATTACCAGGCATCTCATCCTCACGAAAGCATCCCTACAAGTTTCTTCGTTAATTCTACCGTTGGTTTGGAGAGATATTTAGAACCATTAGAATGGGACCAAGACGGCGACGGGCTTCCCAATCGGATTGATCCCGAACCATCAGTTATAAATCAGCGTGTAGTTGAAACCCCAAACTAGAAATCGCACAAGAATCCCCTCTTTTAACCCGATATATATAGTAAGATGGACGCTTCAGTTTCTGTTATTGGAAGATCCACGGCCAACCTTGCTTTGCAGGGAGAATTGGCTTTATCGCAATCAATTACTCCCCGGGAATTTCGCGAGTATATAAGGATAAATGGGAGTACCCCCGAGGTCAAGGCCTTCTTGCTGGCCAAATTAAAATGTCCCAATGGGATCGAAGAGGTTACAGAGTATTTACAGGTATATTTGCAGGAGTGCGGGTATGATGAAACCGTCCAGGAACTATTAATAACCGCAAAAGGGACTGGCGATTATCAAGCATTAATCGCTGAAGCCATAAAGTATGCCGCAGCACTTGATAATCCTGAAGCGGTTTTCGTCCCCCTTGCCGAGCAGGTGATCGAAGATAATCCAGCATTAGTTGATATGTTAAGTCGGTGTTTGACGGGAGGCGATCCAGAGGTCTTGCTAGCATTAAAATTTTACCGCCAATATTTCAAGTCCCAAGGCAAAACCAATATTGTTCATCTTCTAGATTATAAGTGTAGAAAATATTTAACAGATGATCTTAATTTCTTTTCAATTATTGGGGCAGAGGATGTTGATGGGAATGGATTAATTGAGTTGTCTGAGCCGGGTTACATTGCCCAGGTGGATGCCAATCAAGATCAGGTTATTGACCTTTCAGAAGTGATATTGCATATTTTGGACGAATCTTCTGATCCGATAGAATTTTATCAAGCTGTCAGGCCCTTGCGGGATTCAGTTCTTTTTCCTTTTCTTGAAAGTTTTTACGCGGCTGAAGGTTCTTCTCCAGCGAGGCAGAAAGAAGCTTTCCGGTATCTAGCTGCTCTTAGATTAATTATAGAGGGTGACTTTCCGGCCGAAATAAAGGAACAAACTAGCTGGTATGTTGCTGAATACTTGGCGGCAAAAGCGGTCAGTGAAGGAAAGTATGAAGAGGCGCTAAGTATTTATGAGCGTTTTGCTGGGCAGTATGACAAAACTCCTGGCGGTTATTACGAAGTTCTGGCTGAAAATAGCGAGCATTTAGAATTTCTGGAAAAATATTATTCCATATCAGATGCAAAAGCTAGGGGATATAATGGGACACACTTTTTAAGGAGGACGTTATATGGTGGTCACTATTTTGAACAAGATTCATTTGAAGTAAGACACATTGGCAGGAAAGAAGGCGTAGATGCGGAATTTCTACAGGAATTAGCGGCCCATTGCCAGCCCAAAGACATTTCTTTCAGCCCTGAAATACCAACAGAAACTTTATCGGAATATTCCATAGAAGATACCTTTACGGTTGATTTCCCGTTTTGTCCTGAATTTATTAGGAATAGCGCCGGCAAAATAATTGAAAAGGTTGAAATTTGCTATAACTTGGAAACGCACCTCTGGCAAGTTAGAATCCCTATAATTGATTTAATTGGGCAGGCCCAAGGCAATAAAATTACCCTCAAATTTGCATTTAATGAAGCAATTGTGCCCGAAGGCGAAAAGGCTCCGGTGATAGAGATACCGATAATAATTATTGGAATGGCCCAACTGCCAATGGCTGCTCCAGCCAGTTCAACCCAATTTTACGCCATGATGGGGCAAACGTTGTCTGAAGGAACTCCTATTGATGTCTACTATGCCGTTGCTCCCGATAAAGATGCGGCGATGTATTTCGGGCATTCGTCGCTGAATATGAAAGAGATTGCGGGGCGCTTTTTGCGAATCCCATATTTTGTTATTGACGCAGGCACCGAAGACGGAAAAGTCAAAACAGAAAAAATGAAGAAAGAACTGCCAAATGTAATAGCTTCCGGCAGGCAAGCGATTGAGGAGTATTTCAGGGCCAATGTGGATGAGCGAGAATTATTACGGCTCCTTCGTTTGGGCGACCGGCTAATCGGCGGACCGCTGGGTATATTTGATTATTATAGGCAATACGGTTATTCAATTACTGAAATAACTTATCCTGAAAATGGAGATTGCCTCGTCCAGTTAGGCCTGGAAAGAAGGATTCCCATAAGTCAATTGCGCGGTGAAATGAAAACCGCTTTTGATGCTTTACCAGAAGAAATGAAACAAAAATATCGAGCAGAAGGCGGCCTTCTGGTCAAAATGCAAGTTGAATTTTATAATACAACTGATGCTGCTTCGCTGGCAGTAGGGCGGCATCTGGCCGGAAAAGAAGAGGAAATAGTCACTTTCCAAACCCATTGTTACCATGTAGGGCCAAGGGACAGGTATCAGGAAGAGGGGATTTATCCTGCAGCGGATATTGAATTGCCAATTGCCTATTTTGGCAACCATTGCTATGGCTCCCAAGATCTAAACTATTTAAGCCAATTAGGGACATTTTATTATCCGGTGGCAACCTACGATAAAACCACGGCAAACGCGCGGATAAATTTGGAAGTAGTTGATGCCTTGCTGTTAGGCGGAAATCCGGTCAGCGATGCGCGGTCAGCTTTTTCCAACGTGGTGCCGAAAGGCGTTTCTGCTTCCGCAGTTTATAAATTCCCTGTTCCGGAAAACGCGTCCGCGTTATCTCTGTATGCTGACAGCGACCGCGATGGGATTCCTGATCCCATAGATAGAAATGACTTATCCGAAATTATTTTTGATCCGATTAGAAACGAGATTCATGTAAACGGCGTTGCAATTAAACCAGGGAATGCCTATTATAATTATTTTCTTCAAAAATTGGAAGAAACTCCGGCAATAGCCGTTGCGGATAGCAGCCCCTAAATTTCCCCTTGACAAGCATTTCTTTATCCTCCACAATACCCCCATACAAAGGAGGTGAAAGAGTGAAAAAAATATTTGTTTTATCCTTGCTGGTTATCTTCGCGGCCTCGTGTGTTTTTGCGGCAACCGCTAAAACAACTACTAAAAAGACAACTACCACAAAACCTAAAGTGGTTGCCAAACCGGTGGTAATTACGGTCGCCCCGCAAAAACCGTCGCTGGCCTATTTGGTGAAGGGTGGTTTTACAGGAGGGGGCGGCGAATTAGGGTTAACCCTGCATAAGCTGGTCAACGATCGGTTAAGCATTAATGGAGATCTGGGCTATATTATCGGCAGCGGATATTCTACTGCGGTCATTGGGGCATCCGTGGTAACTCCTATCCGTGGTAATTTAGGGATCGGGTTAATGGTAAACTACTCCAGCTTCTCACAAGCGGTGCGGATATCCGGAATTGGGGACATAACGTCTTTATCGGGTGTTGGGTTCGGCGCCTTAATTGAGTATGACATCAACAATGATTGGTGCGCCCATGTTGGCTACGATACCCGCCTTGGCTTGGTTGCTGAATTGGGATACGCTTTTAGTAAGAGATAATTAAAAAAAACTCACCCCCTCTTTCCCCTTCTCTTATTATTAAGAGAGGGGGAGGGTTTGTTTCAAGTTAGTAGGGGGTAAATTTTTGAAATTCGTAAGTATTCAGAGTTACTGAAGTGAAGATGACAAGACAATATTTTT
>JASEHX010000058.1 GCA_030018645.1 Candidatus Margulisiibacteriota bacterium
AATCCGGACATTTTCATCTTGCTAAGAACCGGACATTTTCACTTTGCCTTGACACCATTATTTACGGGTCTTAGTGCCCCGCGCTGCCAAGACGGTTTAAGTTTGTTCAGTTTCGCGGATTGCCCCCTCAATATATTTTGTATAGAGCTCCCCGGTTGCCAGCTCAAAGAACGCGTGGACGGGAATTTGGCCAAATGCCGCTTCAATCTCCTCATCCTTTCCGTTGACTGCACGATCAGACGCAAACCGCTTCACGCTTGCCAATAAGGGCGCAAACGTCTCTGCTTTTTCCTGCGGAGTCATTTCCCGGAATGTCCCAATCAAGGCTGTTACAACGCCTCCCCTTTCGCTCTGGCGCTGGGGAATGGCAACAATATGCTTGCCGGTAAATTGCGGGCCGCGTAATTTAGGTGATAAATAATCCACCCAAATGTCGCCTTTTTGAACCGTCCAACCTTTATGGTCTAGGGCGGGTACAAATTCCACCTCTCCCGCCCGCGATACAAATTGTTGGCCAATACCGCTCCTTGAACCGGCCTTCACCCTAATATATGGTTTTGGTTCTCCATCCTCATCTCTTATTTTAACCTCATATACCAAAGATCCCTCTACTTGAAATACTCTGGCAAGAACCGCCATTTCTGCCTGGTGTTGCTCGTCCAACCCGCTAAGCACCGCGGGATCCTCAAAAAGACGACAGGCCCTGGCTTCTTCAGTTACCGCGTAAACCGGCAATATATCGCGCAATAATGGGTGAATTTCTCTACCTTGTTCAATCAGCGCTTTCGCCGTTTCGCGGAAACGCATACGCAATTTATCAATGTCCAAGGCACGCAGTTCCGCTTCATTCCCGGCTCCATGAGCTACAACAAACCGAACCATTGTATCGCAGGCTGTTTCACGTAAAAGCTGCCAGAGTTCCTTCCCTTGCGCCATAGCTGCCGCACGACCTAACGCTAATGATAGAGACAAAATAGCATTCATGCCTAAGGCCCCTTTTCTTTGCATGGCTTGAACCTGAGCATCATGTGGAGCATCCGGCGTTAACCGTCCCGATTGCTCGGCCTGTTCCCTTTCTTTGCGCAATAGCTCCCGGTCAATGTCAACAATCCTGCCTAATTCGTCCAAGGATTTACCAACAAAAGCCGGAGCCAAAACCCGATCAATATGGTCAACTACTTCTAAGCAACCTTTCCCGCCAAAGCGCTGTGCTTTTTTCCACAAAGCAGTTAGTTGTGCATCATTTTTCTCCTCAATTTGTGCTGGTTTTAGCCCTTTTGCAAAACGATAGGTGCCGTCATCCTGGCGTTTAAACATTTTCGAATATCTTTCTACGAGTGGATTTCTTGCTTCAACAATGCTATCAACATAATGTATAGCTTCGGTCTCGCCGGCCGAAGTACCAAGCGGCACTGCTCCGTTAACCCGTAAGGTTCCCGCCGCATCCAAGAAAACAGTTACGGCCCCGGTGGGGATACCCGCATTGGTAGATTCCTCCTTTCCTCGAACAGCGTGTACCTTTAAATTTCCTGTTGCCCGTGCTTCGTCTGTTCTGGCGGTTTCGGCTAGCTGTAAGATTTCTCCCATCCTGCCATATTTTTGTAAGCGTTCGGTATTGGCCCCTCCACCCCATTTTGCTCCTAATGCGTTCATGGCGGCGGCAATTTCGGCCTCAAAAGGATCATTGGGTGATTTTGAGCGATGAGAAATAATTAATTCGCAGCCATATGCCCAACTGGTAAGCATGGCCAACATGGTTTCTGAGAGCGTTCCAATCTGATTGGCTTTAATTAGGACCGTATTGATCAATCCCTCTTTCGCACATCCTTCGATCATGCTATCACAGGTAGTTACCAGGTCGTCTCCAACTACAAAGATTTTGTTTCCCATTTGATCGCGTAGCAGCCGCCAACCAGCGTGGTCCCTTTCTCCAAAGCCGTCTTCAATCGAAACAATGGGCACATCATCGCGCTCTATCGCGGTCTTATATAATTCCAATACTTCATCACGCGACATCACTACTTTAGATTTATCTCGCCAGAATAGGTACATTCCCACTGAACCAGGTTGATTAAATTCTTCTCGGTATGCATTTTCAAGCTCCGAAGCAGCTGGATCAAGGGCAATACCTACATCCATACCAGGTCGATAACCGCAATCCAAGATGGCTTGTTTCATCATTCTCCAGACTCTTTGCTCCGGCACTTTGTCCTGTCCTTCTTTATCAACGTAAGGTGCAAGCCCCCCCTCCAGGCCAATTCCCATTACACGAGCTCCGGCCGCTGATTCAATAATTTCTTTCAGCCGCGTTTGCAAGCGCACCGTCATTTCCTGGGCTTCTTCGATTGATCCTGCCGATAAAGGAATAAACATAGATTCTTGCATGCTGATGTTGCTTTCTGGATATTCTTTTTCGGTATGCCTCCCTCCCATGGCACAATTTCTCCATTGCCACGGAGCTGCTACAATCAACCCTGCCGCAGTAATTGCTTGAACAAAACGGCTACTTGTTAATGCCGTACGCAATTCGGCCAATTGATCTATTAAGCTACTTGCCTGTTCATGCCTTACACTCGCGGCCGCATCCCTGGCTAATGCCTCTCTTAGTTTAAACTCTTTTAATTTTCCTGGATCGGCAAACATACGGTCAAGCAACCCAACAACGCCGGGTGCTAATAAAAAGCGCCCGATATAGGTCGCGGTTTCATTGCCCGTGATTAATCCGATCGATATAGAAATGGTTGCCAGCGGCAAAGCCGTCATGGCCAGATAACTGCTCCAACGCGGCCCCGCAGCCGCCACTGCCAGATTATAGGGGGCATCGGGTGCAAAATTGCCGCCTTCTTTTTTTACTCCTTCAAACTTACCCCAAGGGATGTCAATAAAAGCCCTGGCATACCAGCCCGCCTTCAATAAAAAATTGGTTGATTTCATCCTATCCGCCGATGCTTGCGAGGCCTTGTTCAGGGCAGTTAGTTTTGCAGCAGTTACATAGTGTCCCAGTTCATGAACGGCAATGCCAATGTGCCAAGAAGTATAGAGCATAACAAGAGAAACAGCAGTTTCCGCGCTCAAAAACATAAATTTTAGTGTGTCCAATTTACCATCAACCGATTCAGGCAAACTTAAGATGGAAGAAATAAAAGCGGCATGAAAAGAAACTAATTTATGATTGGCAATGACCCAACCTTTTTCAAGGTATCCAGCTGGCTGGGGAATTAACGAACCCGGTAAAAAAGATGTATGCACGTTTGAGTAATGGTCCATTAACTCAACATAACGCGAAAATCCTTCCTGCTCCGCCGCGGCTTGCAAGGCCGTTCCATATTGCCAAGACCGAATCCCTACCCCTAGAGCAAAAAGCCTCGCTCCCTGCGCTGATATTAATGCTAATTTCCCGAGTCGTGGGCTCCCCGCCATCTTTCTGGCTACCGGCGTCAACTGCCGGGTTGTCCAACGATCGACTCTATCTCCTAATCTTAAATTAACCATCTTCTTTCCTCCTGCCTAAAAGTATTTTTCTGCTACTTTATTATCCGCAGGGTTTTTGAAAAATTTCATGAAATTTTACAAGTATTTAATCGACAATTAATAAAAGGGAAAGATGCGCTTATGCAGCTATCTAAAATTACTGCCGTCCGTGTCCAGCAAGTCCGCGGCCAATATGTGTCTGCGAGGGCAATACTGCAAAACCTAGCCAGCCGTGGAATACGGGCGGGCGCATCATCTTCTCCCGTTTGGGCTGACGCACAACGCAGTGCTTGGCATACTGCCTGGCCGCTCCTGCGCGCAGCTGAAGTAGAATTTATTGACGGCGGAGGACAATTACACACCATAACCGTCAGGGATTGCGACGTACGTTTTCTGCGTGATGGTCGCCTGGAAAAAGTATTGCAGCATCTTAATCATATCCTATCTGCCCGATCCGGCGACGCCGCCTCTTCTCAAACTTTAAAAGAAATACAAAGTATGTTGCATACCAGCCTTGACCAAAGGTTTGATCGCCTTACTTTAGTTGATACCGAAGTTGTCGTCCCTCACACTACCACCAAAGACCTAACCGCAAGTGATGTAAGCGATAAAGGGCATACTTTTCTCGATCTGGCCCGGCGAGGAATGTCTTTCCCTGACATTTGTTTTCTTACGGCTCAAGGACAATCCCTCTCCCCAGAAGCACGGGAAGCCGCCGCATTGCAGGCCTTGTGTGATCTCGAACAATTATCCGGGCGCCGCTTTGCCGATCCAGAAGACCCGCTCCTGGTTGCCGTAAGGGCTGCCATGCCAAATTATATCCCCGGGATCATGCCGACTTTCCTGAATGTTGGTATTACAGAAGCATTAATGCCGGCATTAATTGGGCGCTATGGAGAACATGCGGCCTATCGGATGGCAGTCAATGGCTGGGGCTACATTTTAGAAGCGATCGCACCCGAACGTTATGCAACCGTTGAACCTGACGTCCACCCAAAAATGGACACCTCTACAGCCCAACGTGCTGCAGAGCAATTAGCCCTCCTTATTAAAGAGTGCGATCCGCGCCTTATTAGCGATCCGGCTTACCAATTATTGTTTTTCATTGCTGGCGCTTATAATTTTTATGAAGCTAATTCTGATATGCTTGCCACTTTTTCGGCTGGGATCCCGGAATCCCCTACCGTTATATTGCAAAGGATGATCTGCACGGTAAAAAAGGGCTCCCGCAGCGGATTACTCTACAGCCGCAACCCTATAACCGGCAGGGGTTTCCTTTTTGAATATGACGAGGAAATTTTTGGGGACGAAATTATGACTGGTATAAAAACCGCGCGCCAATCGTGGCCTTTTACCGACCCGGAAGAAATCAAGGACTTATCCCCAGGGATCTACCACTTTTTGCCTACCTTACGGCAAATGGAAAAAGATCGGGGTTCGCCTGTCATGGTAGAATGCCATGACGACGGCATCTTTACTCTTTTCCAGGTCAACGTTGCCGAACTGACCGGCCCAGCCATGTTAACTGCGGCTATGTCTCTTCTGCAGGAAGGAACAATTTCGCCAGAGCAAGTATTGCGGCTGGTGAAACCTTATCATATCAGGCAAATTGAAGGTCCCGCCATTGATCGAGATTCTCTAGAATCTCTCTCAGTATTTTGCCGCGCCGCTTCACTTCTTCCACGCTCTGCAGTTTCCGGTAGAGTATATTTTTCTTTTGAGGCCGCCCGTACTGCCCGGGAACGCGGCGAAAGAGTTATTCTGGCAAAACCAGAATTCCAGCCCGCCGATGCTGCTTTAATGGAAAAGGTTGATGGAATTTTATGCGGGGCGGCCGCGGCTTTACATGTCACCACTTCTTGCCGCAACCGTGGTATTCCCGGCTTGGTTAACCTTGAAAGGGCCGGAATTACAATCGACCCAGTAGCAAAAGTAATCCGCCAGCAAGCTGCTGCGTGTGAAATTCTTGAAGGTGACATGGTTACTATTTCCAGCCGGAGGCACGAACTGCTTTTGGGCGAAGCACATTTTATCCCTGCTCGTTTATTGCGCCATATGCGGGGAGAAGAAGTGGACTTTAGCGGACCAGCCGAACAACAAAGATTTGAACAACTTGCCCGCGACTATCGCGAACTACAAAGGTTAATGAGAGCTGCAAAGTATAAAACGCTTGGTTCGGCCGGCAGTGCTACCCGCTATGGAGAACTTAGCAGAAAACCTGACGAGGCCCGAGAATTGGTAAATGCGTGTTTTGAAGCTAACGCCGGTAATTTTGTTGAAGCATTATTCAACGCCAGCACGGGCGAGCATCTTGTAAACGGCATCGCTTTTCGACAATTAACAACTGATAACCAAGTGCGACTTCTAAAAGCTGCTTTAACCAAAAGCGCCAGAGAAGGCCGCGTTGGCATTGATGCCGGCAGCTTCGTGATTGGGAGTTTTAGCTACAGCCAAAGGGAAACCCCGGTAGCTTTTTGGGAAGGATTTACACCTTTGGAAGTCGCCATGTTAATCAATGAATGGATACACCACGAAAGATATTCATATTGGTTATCCTTCTATGGGGACAGAAAACCAAGACTGGCAATTCAACATATTAAAGAAAATGGCGTAGGCAATATGGTTGTCCATGACGGAACCGCTAATGGCTTATTACCTTTAAAACTTAGTTCAGTAGATTTACGCGCAGTTAGAGCACAACGGCCAGCTGGACAACACCGGCAGTTTACCCAAATTATTGACTTATTGTTGCGGCCTTATTCGGCTTTTTTTGATTTTGGCAATTCTTGGTCTCTTAAGAAACTTCAAGATTTATGCTCATCTGCCGGGATCCCCGTGCCAAAGCCTGAAGATATTTAATCAAGATAACGTCCTCAGGCACATTGTTATTAATTATTAATTGATGTACATACTTTCCGCTTGCTCGGGGCCCATTCTTTTACTTCAAGCCAAATCAATACAAATTAGGTTTGCACAAGATCAACGTTTTCTTCAAAGGGCGTTTCCATGGCGCGCAGAAGACGGTTTAGTCCCTCATTTGGCGTCATTGTCCAGTTACGGACTTTTAGGGTTTGTGGATCAATCAATTCAGCAAAGGGAACTAATTTGGGAGTAAATACACCGGTCATTGAAACCATATTGCCGTAATCACCCCGCAAAACCGCATCAACGGCCGCTACACCCAAGGCCCGGCAAAGCAGGACATCATAAGCCACTGGCCGTACTTGACGAGCATTATAGCCGGCTTTATGCGCATGGATTTTAGCTTTCACCCTTCCGCTTCTGCGAGATAGTTCGGCTGCAATCGCGGTTTTTAGCTGTTCTCCAAGGTTCACTTCATCCAATTTTACATGGCCGTGTTCATCTCTTCCTGCCTCGACTTTGGGCAAGCGCTCGGCTACGCCTTCGGCAATGGCAATTACCGCATAATGCTTATTGTTTCGCCTGCGCGTTAAAATCATATCAACACAGTTGCGCGCGAGGTCTTCAAAAGTAACAGTTCGGTCAGCATAATCTTCCAGGGCAATTGTATAATTAGCTTCGCCAATAATGGCCGCGCCAGCTGTCAACCAGCTGGCTCCCCGCCCCATTACTTCTACGATGTGCACAACCGGCTGTTTTTTTGTTCCGGCGGCCTTGGCGTCGGCGTGAAACCCGCGGATTTGCCTTCCAATAAAATCAACCGCAGACATGTATCCAAAGGTAAAGTCAATGCCATGATAATCCTTATCAATTGTTTTGGGAACATGGACTACGCCTAAAAAACTATCCGAATCCTCCGCAGATGTCAGTTCTACCCTTTGCATGCGCTGGGCGCTTCTATCCCTGCACATTTGGACCAAATTGGCGGTTTTCATTGTATCATCCCCGCCAATTGAGATCAGCGCTCCGATTCGCATTGCGTTCAGCCGACTAATCACATATAATAGCTTCGCCGTTTTCTCAAGATCATCCAAATCTTCCAGTTTGGAGATTTTAACTGCGTCGCTAACTTGGGCTGGGTTATCCCTTGAAGTCCCAATTACCAAAGCATCCTGGTCGCGTAAATAGCGGATCTGTTCAAGTCCCAATTCGAATGAACAGTCGGGTTCGCCTAACTTTTCCAACGAAACCGCTGGATCTTGCAAAGATTGGTAGCCGTGTCGAAAAGCGAGCAAGGGAATGCCGTGGTCTCTGGCGCGAAGGGCCGCGGCAAAACACACCTCATTTCCTCCCGGCGCTGGTCCCCCCGCATGCAAGATGCCGATGCGCAGACCTCTGGTTCTAAACTCCGCCAATTTTCCTCCAGTTACCAGCGTTGATACTCGCATTTATCTCTTCCTCCTCTTTGCAAATTTCTTTCGGACGCTTTTATAAAAAATTTCAAAACATTTTTACCCCAGATTTATTCCTTCCGCAAAGCGATCATCAGCGGAACTGTAATATATAGCGCCCGGATCAGTTCTTGGATGGGGAAAGGGCCGTTGACAGGGCCAAGGTCGGGATTTACTCCGTCTAGCGACCAACCATGACCCGTCCATCCGCACGGGAAAGCC
>JASEHX010000059.1 GCA_030018645.1 Candidatus Margulisiibacteriota bacterium
GGAGAGGGGGTGCGAAAGATTCACATTAGCGGGGGTGAGGGTTTACAGCACTCCTTAAATTTGCTAAGATATTAGCATGATCAGACTTCGCAAGCAGGAAATCAAACGTCGGCAAAAGCGCCGCAAGGAAAGTTTACGCGCCCGCGGTCTTTGGAAAGCATCGGCTAAGAAAACCGCACATCAATAGCCCGCGCGTGGGCATCCAAGCCCTCAATTTCCGCCAGCAATTTAATGTCTTTCCACACATTTTTTAATGCCGGCTTGGTATAGCCAATAATACTTTGCGTTTTAACAAAATCATAGACCCCCAAAGGCGAGAGAAAGCGTGACGTTCCACCGGTTGGCAAAACATGGCTCGGCCCGGCAATGTAATCGCCTACCGGCACCGGCGAATACGGCCCCAGGAATACTGCCCCGGCATTCCGGATTTTTTCTAAAAACCTCTGCGGGGAGCCGATTTGCAGTTCCAAATGCTCCGGGGCAATTTGGTTCGACCAGTTAACCGCTTCTTCAATGCTGTCGACCATCAATATTTTTATTTTGGCCCTTTCAATGATTTCCTGGCGGGTCAGTTTTGCGCTTTGCTTTTTAATTTCCTGCAGGGTGTTTTCCGCCACCGCCAGGGAATCGGTTAAAAGGACCGCAAAAGAAGACGGGTCGTGTTCAACCTGCGACAAAAGGTCGGCGGCCATAAATTCGGGCTCGGCGTCCTGGTCAGCTATTATGACCACATTCGACGGCCCGGCTAAGCTGTCAATCCCTACTAATCCGAAAACTTGTTTTTTAGCTAATGTTACAAAAATATTGCCCGGCCCGACAATTTTATCCACTCTGGGAATGGTTTCGGTTCCAAAAGCTAAGGCGGCAATGGCTTGCGCCCCTCCCACCCGGAAAATTTTGGAAACCCCCGCTTCCGCCGCCGCCACCAAGACATGCGGATCAATCGGCGGAGGGGAGACCATGCTAATTTCCGGCACTCCCGCCACTTTAGCGGGAATAACGCCCATTAATACCGATGAAGGATAAATGGCCCGGCCGCCCGGCACATAAATGCCGGCTCTCTCCAGCGGAATTAGGCGCTGTCCCAGTAAAACATCCAGCGGCAGGGTCTCAAACCATTCGTCCGGTTTTTGTTTTTGGTGGAAAGCGGTGATATTTTGGATGGCCTTGGAAAGTGCTTCTTTATAATCAGTATCGACCTTCAAATAGGCGTCATCAATTTCCGGCTGGGTTACGGCCAGGTCTTTCAGGGCAAACTTGGGATTATCAAACTTTTGGGTATACTCGACCAAGGCCGCATCGCCGCGCTCTGCTACTGCCTGGATAATTTTTCGCACGCTTTCTTCTTCGGTCGAATAAAGGGCAAACGCCTGGCCGGCAATAATTTTATTTATCGCTTCCTGATTTTTACTTTTCTCAATAATTTCTAACATGTTTTTATGCGGTCAACCGCGTTCCTTTTTTGACTTCGGACCTATCCGCCAAAACGAGCCCGCCGCTGATCGAGGCCTCATCTTCAATCACGCAGTGCTTTCCAATAATGCAGTCCGATAAGCACACATAATTGCCGATTTTAGTGTCTTCCCAAACGATCGTCCGCGACAAGACCGCATGCTCGCCAATTTGGACATTATTGCCGACCACCACATAATCTTTAATATCCGTCCCCTTGCCGATTTTAACTTTTTCGCCGATAACCGATGCCCCGCTAAACTTTACGCTGGCGTCGGGATAAGTGTTTTTCCCAATCCAGGTTTTGTTGTTAATGCGCGTCCCGTCAATCCTTACCGCCACTTCTCCCCTTAGTATGGCCTCATGGGCTTCCTTATATTTTTCCGGGTTCCCGATATCAATCCAATACGACGTGGACAGGTACCCAAAAATTGCTTCCCCAGCCGCCAGCAGGGAAGGGTACAGCTCTCGTTCAAATGAATAAGGAACACCTTTGGGGACTTTCTTAAAAATAGCCGGATCAACCACATAGATGCCGGCGTTAATATTGTGCGTTACCACCCTTTCCCAACTGGGTTTTTCGATAAATTCGATCACTCGGCCGTCTTGGCCGGTTACTACCAGACCAAAAGGCGTGGGATCGTCAACTTCCACCAAAGTTAAAGTTACCCGCGCTTTCTTTTCGCGGTGGAATTTCAGGACTTTAGAAATATTCGTATCCGTCAAGACATCGCCGTTCAAAATAATCATGGGGCCGTCGTCAAAATACGGTTCGGCGTTTTTGACTGCCCCCGCCGTCCCCAGCGGCGTTTCTTCAATGGAATAATGAATTTTTATTCCCCACTGCTTTCCGTCGTCAAGCACCTTCCTGATATCATCGGATAAATAATGCAAATTTAAGATCACTTCGTCCGCGCCGTGCTGGACCAATTGCTCAATTTGGTGCACAACAAAGGGGATATTTACCAAGGGAACAATTGGTTTGGGAGTATTACAGGTAAGCGGACGGAGGCGGGTGCCTAGTCCTCCGGCAATAATGACGGCTTTCATCTTTTAAGTTCCTTTTTTAGGCGTGAAATGGCTTCAACCGGGGTGGGATCCGCCTTTCGCAGAAGCGGGATGTAAACGCTGAGCAAATCGCCGTAGTAAATGAGCGATAAGATGCGCGCTAATTTACTTTCCCCTTGCGAGAATATTTCGGTATATCCGCCCAACTGGCGGCTTAATAGCGACTTGGTTATTTCAATGCGCTTTTTTATCCTTTCCGTGTCTTTCTCGTCGCGCAGGAAGAGCGCCGAAAAATTATGACAGCCGTTTTTCAGTTCAAACAGGTTTACGATCTCATTGTGGTTCATTTCCGGCAGGACATATAGGACCGCGCAGGATTTGCTGTTTTCATTGAACTGGCATTTCAGCCGCAAACCCGCCGCCGCGCTGCTGCCGGTCACAGCAAAAATCAGCGGTATGCGCCCAACTAATTTTTGCGCCAGCCGTTTAGCCGAATTAGTGCGCAAAGGACGGGCGATTCCAATCTCTTGACGCGTTTTTTCCAGCACCCAAACGGCTTCGTCAATTTCTTCAGCTAAATTTTGGATAAGACCGAATCCTTCCAAACATTTTAAAACTGCCGTTAAAATATAAGGAAAGGCCGCCCGCGGCTGGAAACCGGCCGGCAATTTATAGCTTGGATACTTTTTGGCTGCGGCAATCTCTTGCAGTTTCCCGCCGCTGGTAAAACATATGCTGCTGGCTCCGCGCGTTTCGGCCTCCTTGAGCGCCGCCAGTGTTTCTTCGGTTTCGCCGGAATAAGAAATCGCCAGAAAAAGAGTTTCTTTGCCGATAAATGCCGGAATTTTGTAATTACGGCTGACAATTAAGGGGAAGGGGAGTTTTTCGGATAAAAGGTCGGCAATGACATCTCCGGCAATGGCCGATCCCCCCATGCCGGCAATCACCAGATTATTGATCTTTTTTATCTTGGGAGGTTTTAGCGAGGAAAAAACGGCCTTGGCCTTTTGCAGATGGGCCGGCATGGCCAGCACGCACTCCAGCATCCCGCTTTTGTCGATACTGCCCAGTTCCTGCGGATTATCGATAAATTCAACCTTCTGCATTCCCACTTTCCTTGATCAACGATTGCAAGACCCGAATCGCGGCCTGCAGTTGGACATCTTTGGTTTCGTCAAAATCATCGGATTCCAGCCGCGCCTGCACTTCTTTGGTCGGCACCGTCACTTCAACATCGGGCGCAATCCCTTTCTTGCTGATGTATTCGCCGCTGGGGGTTAAATATTTGGCAATGGTAACCAAAATAGCCGAACCGTCGTTTAATTGCCTGACATTTTGCACTGATGCCTTGCCAAAGGTCTTGGTCCCAACCAAGGTGGCAGCTTTATTGTCGCGTAATGCGCCGGCTAATATTTCTGACGCCGAGGCTGACCCGCCGTCAATCAGCACGACAACCGGTTTCGTCCACAATACTTTCCCGCTGGAGCGCATTTCTTCGGTCCTGCCGTCGCGGTCAACCGTTTGCACAATCACGCCGTCATCAATAAACATGCCCCCAATCTCAATGGCCGCCGAAAGCAGACCGCCGCCATTGCCGCGCAGGTCAATGACCAGCCCATTGGCGTACTTGCTTTTGCGCAGTACGGCTTGGAATTCGTCCGCGCTTTTTAAGTTTTCAAAAGTGTTTAATTTGATATAAGCGATATCGTCGCCAAATTTCTTGGCTTCAACGCTCTTAATGACAATCTTGTCGCGTACAATCTCATAATCTTTGGGGTCTTTCCAGCCGTTGCGCAGGATGCCCAGCTTAACTTTGGTGCCGCGCGGCCCGCGGATTAAGCTGACCGCCTCTTCCAGCGCCATATCTTTAGTGATTTTTGTGTCAATGGTCAAAATCATATCGCCGCTTTTCAATTTTTTGTGGGCGGGAGTTCCCGGTATCGGTGAAATTACCGATAATTGGTTGTCTTTGATGCCAATGTAAATGCCAATCCCCGAATATGAGCCCCCCATCCTTACTTTCATTTCCTTGAAAGCTGACGGCTCCATAAAGCGGGTATAAGGGTCATCCAAGGCAGATAATAAACCGCGGATGGAACCGTAAACTAGTTTTTTGTCGTCCAACTTCTTTTCAACATATTCGTTTTTAACAATATCCAGCGCCTGCAGGTAGGTTTCAAGGTCCCTTTCCAGTTGTTCCTGCGCCACCACCCGGCCAATGTAGAAAATCCCCAGCGAAACAATAATGACCCCAAGCAACAAATACTTTAACTTGTTTAACTTTCTCATTATTGTAATTATACCTCTCTTTCGGCTTTACTTCAAAAATCCCATGGGGTTTACCGGTTTGCCATTCTTGCGGATTTCAAAGTGAAGGTGCGGGCCGGTAGAATAACCGGTACTGCCCACTAATCCAATGGTCTGCCCTTTATCTACAGCCAGCCCAACGCTGGCATAAATTTTGGACAAATGCCCATAGACAGTTGAAAAGCCCTTGCCATGGTCAATAACGACGGCTTTCCCATAACCGTCCCACCAGCCGGCAAAAATCACTTCCCCGCCGTCAGCGGCTTTAATCGGCGTACCGTGCTTATTAGCGATATCAATCCCCGTATGCATACTGCGGCCGCCCCAAAATGGATGCCGGCGGTAGCCATACATGGAAGTCAGCCGCCCTTGCAGCGGCCAGGCGAAGCTCCCGCTCCCGTTAACCCCCTGCCCTTTCCGCGCAGCCACCGACTGCATAATCATTTTTTCTAACTCGAGAGAGCTTTTTTCAAGTTCGGCGATTTGGGCTTCGTATTCGGCTTTCCTCTGCTCTAGTGATTTGTACAAGCTTTTCTTTTCTTCCTCTTTGGCTGTGTATTCTTCTTTTTTTACGGCTACAACTTTGGCCAATTCTCGTATTTCCTGGGTTTTGTCTTCTAATATCCTTTTCTTCCGCCGTACAAAATGCACATCCTCGCGCACGCCCAGCACCAAATCGGCATCCTGGCTAATAATTTTAGAAAAAAAATACAAGCGGTTGAAAAAGTCAGCCATCGAATGCGAGGTCACCAACAGCTCAAGGTAATTGAGCCCGCTTGATTTATAAATTTCCCGGACGCGCCTTTTTAACTTTTGCTCCCGGCCCATCAAGATTTTGGAGCGTTCCAAAATCTCCGAACTAAGGGCTATCGATTGCGATTCATTAACTTTTATTTTGGTGTTGGCCTTGTTCAATGTTTGGGTGGTTTTTTTTAATTCCTTGCGGATAACGGCCAGCTTCCCTAAAACTTCCTGCTGTTCTACTTTGGTTTGTTGAAGCTTTTGCTTGCTCTCCTTTAGCTGTTTCTGGATCTCCTTATATTTTTCTTCCGGAGTTAATTCATTGGCCGGGGCAACTGCTCCAATTAAAAATACAAAGGCCGCTAAAAAGAAAACCATCCTCATAGCTTTTCCATCATAACATAATAAAAAGGGGCAAAACAAGGTCAGCTAAACTGCCGTTTTTGGCGTCTTAGGCGATGGTATGCCACAGCAAAGCGATGGGCTTCATCACGGATATTTTGGAGAAGCAATAGCGCGGGACTGTCATTCTTTAGTTTTATTGGATTCTTTCTTCCCGGCAAGTAAAGATCTTCTTCCTTCTTGGCCAAACCAACAACCGTAATATTCAGCTTCCCCGCTTTCTCCAACGCTGAAAGCGCGGCATTAAGCTGTGGTTTGCCGCCGTCAATCAAGATGAGGTCCGGCAGCGGCAGTTTCTGGGCGAGCGTTTTGCTATACCGCCGATAAACAATTTCCTGCATGGCAGCGACATCGGAAGGCAAAGGGCCAACGGTTTTGACTTTAAAACGCCGGTAATCAGCTTTTTTAGGCCACCCCCCAAAAAAGACCGCCATCGATCCCACCATCTCTGTCCCCTGCAGATTAGAGATATCAAAGGCCTCAATCCGCATCGGCAGTTTCTCTAATTTTAATGCTTGGCGCAAATCCTCCAATGCCGTATTTTTTTGCCCGGGAACTTCCTGCCCTAAATGGATGCCTTCCAGCATTTTTTCCAGTTGGCGGATGCGGTCGCGCAATATCTTCGCCCATTCATAGTCTTGTTTTTCTGAAGCTCTTAGCATTTCGCTTTTTAATTTTAAGAGGGCGGCATCGCTTTTACCTTCCAAAAGTAAAATAATACTCTGTATTAGCTGCCCGTGCGCCGCGCGGCTTAATTTGACCGGAAAATTTATCCTAACCAAGCTTAAAATGGCCCTTGCCATCCCGCCGCAATACGGCCCAAAATAACGCGCGCCGTCGCTTTCTTTGCGGCGGACCATAATAATCCGCGGCCATTCTTCATTGACGGTTAACTTGAGGAAGGGATACGCTTTGTCGTCTTTTAATAAAAGATTATAGCGCGGCTGGTGTTTTTTGATTAATTCGGATTCCAGCACCAAAGCGTCCATTTCGCTTTTGGTCTCTTGGCAGCCAATGTCCCTTAAGCGCTTAAGCAGGACGGCGGTTTTTAGGTCGTTTTGTTTTCTAAAGTATGATTGTACCCTGGTCTTTAGTGATTTAGCTTTACCGACGTAAATAATCGTATGGAATTTATCATAAAAGAAGTAGACGCCGGGCTTGCGGGGCAGGGAATTTATCTTATCCTCCAGGGAGGCCATTATTCCTTAGGGGCGGCGCTGACCTTTACTTCTATTTGGGCTGAAATATCTTTATAGATCTTAATTTTGGCCGGATAGTCGCCTACAATTTTAATGGGCGCCGCCAGTTCGATCTTTTTCTTGTCCACTTCAATCCCGGCATTTGCCAAGATGGCTTGGGCAATGTCTTGGGCGGTTACCGAACCAAACAGCCTGCCTTCTTCGCCGGCATCGGCAGTGATTTCAACCGTCAAGCCGGCCAGTTTGGCGGCCAAGGATTCAAATTCGGAGCGGCGCTCTTCCAGCGCTTTTTCGCGGGCGGCATGGCGCTTGGCGGCCGCGGCAACTTCAGCTTTAGTAGCTAAGGCGGCCATCCCGCGCGGCAGTAAAAAATTGCGGACATAGCCGTCGGAAACTTCAACTACTTTGTCAACTTCGCCTAAATTTTCAATTTCTTTTCGCAATACTACTTTCATGGTTAACGGTTTACTCCATCACATAAGGAACTAATCCCATTTGCCGGGAGCGCTTGACCACCGCCGCCACCATGCGCTGGTGCAGGGCGCAGCAGCCGGTCATGCGGCGCGGGGCAATTTTTCCGCGGTCGGTAACAAAACGTCTTACCAAATTGACATCTTTATAGTCCAAGGTTTTTTTGTCAATGCAGAACATGCACGGTTTTTTGCGGATTTTTTTGAATTGCTGCGGTTTGCTGGGTTTCCTTCTTTCTCGATTGCTCATCTACTCCTCCTAAAACGGTATTTCATCTCCTTCTTTATCACTGGTCCCCTTCTGCT
>JASEHX010000060.1:0-4264 GCA_030018645.1 Candidatus Margulisiibacteriota bacterium
GAACTTCGGCGGACAAGCTGGGAGAGGGGGGTGTCTTTAATGCTAGCGGGTGAGGGCTTTTGATTTTTTTCCATTCTAATATCGCGTTACCGCTCCTTCGGGTTTAATTTCGTTCAACATTTTCTTGAGCTCCCTTTCAAAACCGTCAAAATAAAGTCCTCGGCCGGCAGCGTAACCAATCGGCTGGTCGGGCACGGCTTTGAGCGTAAAGGTCAGGCTGAATTGTTTCAGCCAGTCAGAATAGGTGTACTTTAACTCCCAGCAATGCAGATCTTTCACTATCATTATATCACGCACCTTAAACTGCTGGGACGCTGTCTCAAACACTTGGCTAAATTTAACATGCCATTGGTTGGGTTCGCCTTTTAATATAAACAAATCATAAAGCACATTGCCGTATTTTAACTGGCCGTTATTCATGTCGGATGTGGTATTAAGATCAACCGTTAAAAAATCCAGCGGGACAAGATGGATGCCGTTCACCAAATCCTTATAGCGGGTATTCTCCATGTCCCAGCCGGTGCGAAGGCTTAAAGTCATAAAGCTTGCCGGCCTGTATGAAAGATTGGTCAAGACATCACTCCAGCGGTGCGCTTGCCAATTATAGCCGCCGGTCGTATTCCAATTATAGTTTGCACCAGTAAAAGTCATGGTTTCTGAACAATTATGGTAGCGCGTCCCCAATTGATCAAAGAGGAAAGGGGTATTTCCTTCGGTCTCGGCTTTGGTAAAACTTAAACTGTTGCGAAAGAAGCCAAAAAGCGCCGTATTCAAACTGCCGGATTCACGATAAGCATAGAGCTGATCACCCGGAGCATAGAAAAATTGGTCAATCCCAAGGTTAATTGAAAGTGTCGTCCCTAAACCAATTGGGAAACTTTTTCCCGCTCCCAAGGTTGCTGAATAGCGTTCTGTGCTGTAATCCCGGTTACGGCCCAATTGGCTTACATAACGTACTTCGTGGTAATGCCCCGCTCCCAGCGCCGACGTCAGATCAAAATATTTTAAATTGATGGGTTTGGGCGAAATAGTAATTTCCGGCGACCGTTCCAGGTATTGATAGCCATTATCCGCCGTATAGGTATCTTTATCGGGGTCAATATACCAATTGCCTTTCATAACCCAAGAAAAACTAGGTTCTACCCCGCTGATCTCAAAGTCGGGTTCAAGGCGCTGGTCGCCGACTGCCGTATTGCTGGCCGCGTAGTAATAATAATTGGCGTGAGTTTTGAAATTGATCTTATCCGACCACAATGGGCTTTGAAAATAAAAGCGCTGGGAAGTTCGCAGCCATTCAGGAGCAACCGTGGTATGCTCATAATTAAAATCATAGTTAGTGGAAATATTTTGATAGCTTTGCCTAAACTGCAAGGCATATTTTTTATAGGCCGACATACGGTCATCCAAGCTGTCAATATTAACGTTCCATTTCGCTTGTTTATTATAATCAAGGTTTAAATTGAGGACCGTCTGGTCATTGCGGCCGGAAGGGATAAGGTAATTGGCCGCCAGGCGCTGGTTGAATTTTAATGTGGTCCAATCGTTGAGCTTTTTGGTATGGTGGATAAGCGAGATCCAATCGGTCCTTTTCGTGTCCGCCTCATCCACATGGTAAAGGTATAAACTGCCGGCGCCCAATCCCAATAAAGCATAATCAGCATCAATCCCTTGGCCAAACCCTTTCTTGGACATAAAATCCAATAAAAGCGTTCCCCAATTATAATTCCAAGCTGTCTTAATATAGTCGCCTTCCACCTCGTTGTGCCCAAAGTCCCAGCTCCTTTTCCTTTTCTCGTGCAGGTCATAATAAAGGTAAGGCAGCCAAAGGGTCGGGATTTCTCCGGTATAGACCACAGCGTTATGGGCAATAACACTTTCATTAGGATAATATTCTACCCGATCGGCAATGGCGTAATAATGCGGATGGTCTTTATTGCAGGATGTAACCGAACCTTGCTGTGCCAGCATTTTATTTTTTAAGTCGATGCACTTTTTTGCTCCGATAAATAGGTCGCTTTTTACTTTTTGCGGGCGGACCTTGGCCTGGTAATTGGTAAAGTTGACAATTTCGCTGGTGGCATCAAAAGTTAGGGCATCAGCTAATGCCGAATAATCGGCGGCGGTTATCTTGACGTGCCCTTCCGCCGTAGCAATATTGGTGTGGGGATCCATTACCAGACGGTCGGCCTTGATTTTTACCTTCTCAAACTCAACTTCAACCGACCCGGAAGCTTCAATTAAATCCGTTGCTTCATTATACTTTAACTTATCCGCTTTTAGGTTAACCGGGATATCTTCGGCAAAAGCAGGAAAAATAAAGACGAAAAGTAACAGTGGAAATAGCAATAATCTCGCCATCACTTCAACCCGGCACTTTGAATACCAGCCTGCGCTCTGCCAGTTCTTTCAATGGATCAAAATCGCCGACCCGCTGGTAAAGGCGGGTGGCTTTTTCAATCTCTCCACTGAAATAATAGACATCACCCAAATTAATATCTAAGGCAGAGGATTCTAATCCTAATTCCCGAGCAGTTTCCATCTCTTTCCTGGCTTTGCTGGCTTGGCCGTTTAAATAACAGGCAACTCCCAGATTGCCGCGAAAAAGTGAAGATGCTGGATTTTTTCGCACCACTTCTTCAAAACGACGGATAGCTTCCGGCAGTTTATTTTCATTCACCAAGGCCGCTCCCCAATTATTCAAGGCGGCGGCATAATTGCCGTCCAGCTGGACCGCCAATTGAAATTCTTCCACTGCCGCCTTGTGCATCTCCTTCATATAATATTCATAGCCGGCGGTATTGTGGCTTTGTCCAAAAGAAACACTGATTTCTTCTTTTTTGCCTGTTAAGCTTGATTTTCCCTCCCTACCCCAGACCGCTATCGTTTCCCCTTTGCCATATTGGGTTAAAACCAGCTGCAGCATTTTATGACGGATACAATCTAGACCGGTGGCTTTCAGTGTTTTTATCCGGTTTTTCAACCCGCCAAAATCAATATCTTCCTGCAAAATATTTTCATAAATTTTCAGGGCTTTTTGGACTAATCCCTGCGCTTCATACGCCGAACCGAGGTTAAAGCGCACTCCTCGGCCAAAGTCGGCAATTTCCGGCGGAGTTAGTTCTAAGGCGCGATTAAATTGGGCAGCCGCTAAATCATAGCGCCCCTGCCCCCGGTAAATACAACCCAAAAAGTTGCAGGCAAAAGGCGCGCGGGTCTGGTCCTTTAAGGCCATCTGCAGTTCGCGGATGGCTTCCTCGTCCATTCCTTTTTGCGACAATAACTTGGCAAGGTCAAGGTGCAGGGACACTTTCCAGGGATCCTCGGTCAAGCGCGTTTTTAAAGCCGCGATTTCGTTGTCTACTTCCTGGATTTTGGCCCGGCTAAACTTTTCCTGCGCTTCCTGGTTATAAGGATCAATTAAAAGAGCTTGCTTGAATGTATCCGCCGCTTTACGCAAAGTTTTCAAATTAAGCTGCGCTTCGCCTAACAACAAATAAGCCGGAGCATATTTTTTATCGGCTAAAATAATGCTTTCCGCTTCGGTTGCCGCCCGCTGAAAATCGCCTTTAACCAGGTACGCCTTCCCTAATACCAAATGCGCCATGGCCGATTGCGGCTGGGACTTTAATATTTCACGGCATTTCTGGATGATGGTTTCAGCAACCGTAGGGTCCATTTGCAGCATGGCTGAATAATGATCTAATGTCTCGCTTACTTGTCCCTTTTGCAGATAGGCCTCCGCCAAATAAATGCGGGCCAACACCTGGCTGGGGCACAATTGGATAATGTCCTTATAGCCCGCGATAACGTCGTCTAGAACCTCCCGCTTGGTTTTAACCAGTTCGTGATAACATTCGGCCGCTTCACTAAAAGACCCTTGCAGGCAAAACGCTTCCGCCAGCACCATCGCAGCCGATGGATGCATTGGATAGGTTTTTAAGATGGTTTTTAGTTGTTGTATTGCGTCTTTTAGTTTCGCGGGATCCAACCGGATTATTTCCCGCAGTTTCAGCGCCGCCGCGTCGGGCATTAATGAGCGCATATAGATATCCGCCAATATCTCGCGGATGATAATACTGCCTTCAATTTTGCTCAATAGCCCCTCCAGGCGCTGCATCACTTCGCGGCTGACATCCGGATCATCCGAAAACATGGCCCGGTAAGCTTTTGCCGCCGCGGTATAGTCCTCGATCCGCGCGTATAATTCGCCCAGCATCCGCAATATTTGCTTGTCGGCCGGCCGCTGTTCCAAGACCTCATTATA
>JASEHX010000060.1:4274-7723 GCA_030018645.1 Candidatus Margulisiibacteriota bacterium
TTAATGGCGTCGGCAATGCGCCCTTTTTCAAGATAAGCTCCGGCTAATATTTCGGCCAGCACTACGTCTTTAATGCCTTCTTTGATCGATTGCTCCAGTAAGGCAATGGCTTCGTCAATTTTCTCCCGGCGGATATAGATGCGGCCCAGCAGGTTATAGGCCTCTTTACATTGCGGGTTGGTTTCCAAGATTTCTTCCAGTTCAACCACCGCGCTCCCCGTATCTGCTTGGGACAAGTAAAAACCCACCAAGGACAAATGAGGCCCCACCCCGGTTGGATCCTTCCCGATAACGGTTTCATAGTCAATAATTATTTCCGGCAATAGGCGGGAAGAGAGGCTGACCGCTTGGGAGTAATAATTATTGGCTTGTTTATACTGGTGATCCGCCAGGAAAATTTTTCCCGCTCCCTTAAGGGCTGACGGGTTATCTGGATTTTTCTTTAACGCTTCCCTTATTTCTTTTAAATCGGGCATGGTTTATTTATAGCGCCCCTCCCAGCATAGCAAGATACTGCCAATGACTATAAAAGTAATTTGCGGAGTAAAGGCCGCAATAAAGGGGGTTACAATGCCTCCCCTGCCCAAGGAGCGAAAGACCGAAGCGAAAACATAAAAAGTAAACATGAAAACAATCGTCATGACCATGCCCCAGGTGCGGCCGGAGCGAGGAGACGGCAGGGAAAAGGGAATGCCAATCAACGCAAAGACAAAACAGGTCATGGGAATAGAATATTTCATCAGCAATTCGGTGCGGAAGGCATTGGTTTTTGAGCCGCCTTTATCCAACAACTTGATCGCCGCGCTAAGTTCGCCCGAATCCATTTCCTGGTCCGTTTTCTGGGTGCTGAATTTTAAGATATCATCAGAGATGTTCAATTCCAAGCTGTCAAAAGCGGCCTCGTAATTCAAATAGCCGTTATTGTCGAACTTATGGATCACTCCTTTTCCCAACTGCCAGATCCTCCCCTTATACACCGCCTTCTCGGCTAAAATAACCCGCGGATATTCCTCATTAGTCAATTCATACACCATGATATTTTCAATGATCTTATTTTTGGCATCTACCCGCTGGGCATAGTAATAGCGGTCATAAGGGTCCTTGAAAAAAAGATTTTCCTGGACAGAAGGCAGCGGCTGTTTATAAATTATTTGGCGGACGATATTGGAAGCCACATGGTTGGCATGGGGAACAATTTTCTCGTTGGTAAAATAGGATAATAGACTGATCGCAATCCCAATTAAAATAATGGGCCGGGCAATCCGAAATAAACTGACGCCCGAGGTCCGGAGCGATACAATTTCGCTGTCTTTAGATAACCGGCCCAAAGCCATGGCCGTGGCAAAAAGAGTGGAAACCGGGAAAGTCAGCACCATAATAGATGGTATCTTGTAGACCAGGAGCTTTAGTACCGCCCAGAAGGGGATGCCCTTGTTGATGATCAAGTCGGCCATGGTAAACAGCAGGTCTACCGCCATGACCAGCATAAATCCCAGGACCCCGATAAAAAAGGGGCCTAACATTTCCTGAAAAATGTACTTATCTAGAACTTTTATTTTCATTCAGCCAATCTGCGTCTTCTCTCTTCGCGCCGCTGCGCCGCTTCATGTTTTTTGCGCCGTTTTTGGGATGGCTTTTCGTAAAATTCGCGCTTTTTGATCTCCTCAATGATGCCTTCGCGTTTGATCTTGGTCTTAAATTTCCTAAGCGCCCTTTCCAGATCTTCGCCTTTCCTTAGCTCAACCTTGGTCATTTTTCTTCCGCCCCCTTTCCTTTTTCTTTTTCAAATTCATACTCAAGGCAACACATTAGCCGTCCGCAAGCGCCGGATGTCTTTGACATTGACATAGCCAACCCTTGGTTCTTTACCATTTTTACCGTGACATGCTTTGGCTTATCCAGCCAAGTTGCGCAGCATAATTCTCGGCCGCACTGCCCGAGGCCTCCAATCCACCGCGCCTGGTCGCGGGGAGAAATTTGTTTTAATTCTACGCGGGCCTTAAGTGTTGTGGATAAATCTTTGCCTAAATTACGTAGATTAACATTTTTCTGCCCTTCGTCTACCTTGTAATAAATAAACACATGCGCCATATCGAATAAATACTCGATCGATAGGACATGGATCTTTAGTTCATGCTCCCTGACTTTTTGTTCTGCGGTTTGGATTGCTTTGTCCTCAAACTCTTTTAATCTTGCGGTTTGTTTTACATCTTCGGCAGTGGCATAACGTACAACCTTTTTCAATTTAACATCGCGCGTATAAGTTTTGGGCCAGCCGTGGGCGTATTCGACAATTTCCCCGTTTTCCACGCCGCGCTCGGTTTCGACAATTACGGGAGCGCTGATCTTGATGGATTCTTCCTTATAGCCGGTAATGGGGCAAATCCTTTTATATTTCCTTAATTTTACGGCGACAAATCTTGTTTTTTCAGCCATTCGCTTCTCCCAATTTCAGGCACATCACATCTAAAGTCAACTTTAAGTTCGCTTTTCTTTTTAGCATTTTTATCGCATCCAGAATAATCCGGGCAATCTGGGCGCTTCGCATTTTTTCTTTGGCATGCACAGCCAAGGAATACAACATCTCTTCCAGATTTTCTTTATTTTTTTCTAATTCTTTTGAGAATAGTAATCTATCACAAACACCCTTCTTTGCAGTCATAGCTAAATTTAGACACACTGGTTCGTAATCCGTAACGTGTAATGCGGGGGAATTGCTGACCTCCCCAAAAACCAACCTTTGGCAGCGCGAATAAATCGTTGCCGGCAAACGATCTTGCCTTTCAATCAGCAGGACAAAAACTACCCCCGGCGGCGGCTCTTCTAGGGTCTTCAAAAAGGCGGCGGCCGCCTGATCGGTTAACTTATCCGCTTCGTCAATTACCACCAGCAAATGCGAACTGGCTGATGGGCCATATTTTACCCATTCTTGCACTTCGCGGACTTGTTCTATCTTGATGCTCGCCCCATCCGGCTGGATAAAAATGTAGTCCTGTTTCTTACAACCCAATACCTCGGCAAAGTATTGTGCCGCTCCCTTTTTTTCGCTGTCAGGCGGTCCCATAAAAGCATAAGCCGAGGCAACCCGCTGGCTTTTGCCCACATTTTCAATGATTTTTTGCATCCGCTGGGATAAATTCACAGAGGTTATTATAACATGTTTTAGATTGAAATTATTAGATTAAAAACATACCCTTTAAGCTGGGAAGTTTGCCCGCCCCATCCACGTCGCCGCGGACAGTAATTATGATTGGGGGATGATTTGGGAGGAATAAGTTAATCCAACCGCCTCACGCCGTACACATCCCGCACTTTTTGGACGGCATTGCTGTTAGCGACCTTCGATATACAATGTATCAGAGCTTAAATCTTGCTCATTCGGCCAGCATATAAAATAGCCTTTATTTTCTACTTTTTTTAAATAATCGTTGTTTTTTAGTTCTTGAAAC
>JASEHX010000061.1 GCA_030018645.1 Candidatus Margulisiibacteriota bacterium
GAAATGTTATCCCGTTTCAAGAGCAAAAAAGAACAAATTAAAATTGTTAAGTCATTAGCCGAGGGCGGGATTGACATTGTCATTGGGACGCATCGATTATTATCCCGGGATATCCAATTTAGAGATTTAGGGCTCCTGGTATTAGACGAAGAACAGCGCTTCGGCGTAGCGCACAAAGAAAAATTAAAAAGGTTAAAGAAAACCGTAGACGTGCTCACGTTAACTGCTACGCCGATCCCACGAACGCTCTATTTATCCTTAGCCGGCGTGCGGGAGATGAGCATCATCAATACCCCGCCGGTTGACCGCTCTCCCATCCGCACCTATGTTTTACCCTGGAACGAGGCAGTAATTAAAGAATCTATCCGTCGGGAAATGGACAGGGGCGGGCAGACTTTTTTCCTGCACAATGCGGTGGAATCAATTGAAGGGATGGCGGCTAAGATCAAACGGCTTGTCCCGGCGGCTAAAGTGGCCATTGGCCACGGCCAAATGGCCGAAAAACAGCTCGAAAAGACCATGCTCCAATTTTTGGAGCGCCAATATGATGTTTTGGTCTGTACCACTATTATAGAATCGGGTCTAGATATTGCCAATGTCAATACCCTGCTGGTAAACAATGCGGATCGCTTTGGCTTGTCACAGCTTTATCAAATTCGGGGAAGGGTAGGGCGTTCGGCCGCTCGTGCTTATGCTTATCTGTTTTACCAGCCCGAAAAAATTATGACCGAGACCGCTCTGGAGCGGCTAAAAGCCATCCAGGAGTTTACGGCCTTGGGTTCGGGTTATAAATTAGCCATGCGTGATCTGGAAATTCGGGGTGCCGGGAATCTTTTGGGCGCCCAGCAGTCAGGCCGCATTCTGGATGTAGGGTTTAACCTCTATTGTGAAATGCTGGAGAAAGCGGTCTTAGAAGCCAAAGGGATCAACGAACCTTTGCCGCACGAGATGCTGATTGACCTAAAAGTAGATGCCGGCATCCCAGCGCAATATATCCAAGACGACCGCCAGCGGATTGCCCTTTACCGCCGCCTGAATTTTTTAGCATCCAAAGAAGCCATCGCTGATATGCGCCGGGAATTGGTTGACCGCTTTGGCCCAATTCCTGCTTCACTGGAAAGACTGCTGGCCATTGTTGGGTTAAAGATCAAAGCGGTTAAGACCGGAATACTGGCCATCGAGGAAAAAGGCCATAAAATCTATTTCACTTACGCCAGCGGGAAGAGGAGATATGTTGAGGTTAAAGGAATGGATAAGATCGGGTTAATAACAAAAGCCCTCATCCGCGTGGGTGAGGGATAAGAAGGGCTACTTCCTACAGCTAGCCACGTACTGCCGAATGATTTTTTGGTCGTTGACAACTACCAGCGGTCTGCCTTTGGAGCTTTTAATCACCAGCTTTTCGGGGGTGACGTCAATATTGCCAAAGCCCGAGTCCTGTCGGGAAGCGTTGGCCAGATAAGCCATCGTCAATAATTTCAAGATTTCCGGGTTTAATTTATCGCCAACGAAAATGGTAGGTTCGATAATAAAGTCGGTATGTTTGGCGGCGACAATGGAGGGCTTGCCGTATTTTCGCCAAAAGTTCCTTAGGGCGTCTTTTAAGTTATCAAGTGCGCTCTTTTCTTGGTTCATGCGACAGATGCTCCTTGCACCGCTTTTTGTTCTACAGCAAAAGCGCGAAATGCTGACCGTAATTCGGGTATAGCTGAGGTGAGAGCAGCCAACACGGCGAGGGTGGAGCCAGTTTGCTCAATGCCAGCTTTGGGGATCGTATTACTTTCTCCTATTTCTATGCTGTTTTGTCCAGGTACTTTTAATGGAACCGGTTTTGGGTTAGAGATTACTTCAGCGGTTGCAGTTGAAGTTGTTGGCAAAGAGACACGGCGTTTTACAAAACTATGCAGGCCGCCCAATTCTTTTAAGGTTGGGATACTATTAATTAGATCTTTGATTTTATCGCCGCTATACGAAAGAGCATCAAGCAATGCTGTGGCGGCTTTTGCTTCTACTGTGCGAACTGCACCGGTTACATTTCCTAAACCAGCCATGCTTATTTCATCCTCTTTTGCTTAATGTCTTTTTTGATCAGCGATGCTAAATAGGGCAGATCATTGGGATTTAAATTGAATTTGGTTTGGAAATATTCCACTACGGTTTTGGCTTTTAGCTTGGGGTCGAGGACTGCTTGGTCGTCTTTGACAATTGGTTCTCCGTCGATACGTAGAAGGGCCAAGAGATCGATAATTTCCATTGGGTTTTTAAACCCGAGGATTTCCAGATTTGGCCCTTGCGGCTTGTTTTGTACTTGCGCCATATTGCACTCCCTTACACTGTATTTATCGTGATAATGAGGCAAAAACTTGCATTGCGCCAATTCATTTGATTTTTTCGGCAATCTATGCCACAATCTTGCCATTGGAGGTGCGTCAATATGGCCAATCCGCTCGTGATGGTAGTAGATGACGAAGTTGATGTTGCCAATGGTATCGCCAATTTGATCAAGGATACAAATAAGTACGAGGTTATTACCGCCTATTCTGCCAAAGAAGCCCTTGATAACCTAGCCAAAAATAAAGTCCTATTTGGATTAGGCGGCAATAAAGTCCGCTTTATCTTCCTGGACATCAAAATGCCGCAAATGGACGGTTTGGCCTTCCTGGAAAAGATCCGCCATGAGTTCGGTGAAAATATCGGCGTCAGCATGCTGACGGCCTGGGAAGACGCCGAAAAATGGGAAAAGGCCACTTCCGGGTTTGTGGTCAACTACATCCGCAAGCCCTTCAAATCCGAAGATCTCTTAAAAACGCTTGAAAATTTCTTCTCCGGCGGCCAAGACCAGATGGTTCTCAAAACCTTCGAGCGGCACATTGCCAAAAAGGAAGAGTTTGGGGAAGGGAAGTAATGAGAGGCAGGCGCGCCTATTATGAAAAATGGGAAAATATTTTTTCTGCTGGTTTTGGCAATATTCCTTTCTTCCTGCGGCGGGCAAACCGTGACTGTTTCTACCACTACCACCACATCAACCAGTACAACCAGTACAACCACTTCAACGGCCACTACCACCAGCACTACCACAACTACTAATAAAATGGACGGCAATTATACCGGTTGTGCGGTTGGCGCTTACATTAACGGGATGGAAAATATCGGCAGTTTTGAGGCGGCCATTGATAAAAATTTGGCCATTGTCCTCTGGTATGTCCATTGGCAAGACCCCTTTCCAACCGCCGATGCCGATGTTGTGTTTGCCAATGGCAGTGTTCCCCTTATCACTTGGGAGCCCTGGATTTCTGGTTTGCCAAACACACTGGAAGCCATTTCATCCGGCAGTTATGAAGCTTATGTTAGGACATTTCTGCAAGCGGCCAAGGATTGGAGACATCCGCTTTTCCTGCGCTTTGCCCATGAGATGAACGGCAACTGGTACCCGTGGGACGGAGCGCATAACGGCGCGGCCGCTGGGCCGGCCAATTATATTAATGCTTTCATTTACATATATAATATGCGGCAGCAAATCGGCGCCAGTAATGTTTATTTGGTCTGGTGCCCCAATAATAACAATGTCCCTTCTGAATCTTGGAATACGATTGCGGCTTACTACCCCGGCGACCAGTACGTTGACTGGATTGGAATGGACGGCTATAACTGGGGTTATGGCGCTTGGGAAAGTTTTAATACTATTTTTTATGGTGTTTATCAAACTTTAACCGCGTTGACTGCCAAGCCGCTCATGATCGGCGAATTTGCTTCGGCCACTCGAGAAGGAAGCCGAGCCGATTGGCTTACCGATACTTTTTCCAAGGTTGAGAACAACTATCCGCGCATTAAAGCTTTTTGTTGGTTTAATATCAATAAAGAGCGCGATTGGCGCATAACCGGCTATCCATCGGGTGAAGCCGCGTTTCGCCAGGGAATTTCCCATAGCTATTACATAGAAAGTATGTTACAATAAATTTTCTGCACATGAAAAAGAACGGTAAAAGTCTCTGGTACCGCATAAAAAGCAATAGTTTTGCTTATTATTTCATCCTGCCGACCCTGCTCGCGATGCTGTTCCTCCATTTGTCGCCGATTGTCCAGGGCATCTACATGTCGTTCCTCAAGCTTAATCAATTTACCCTTCAGCAGTATTTACTGGCGCCTTTTGTTGGTTTTGAAAATTATTACAAAGTTCTCATTGATGCCCAAAGCCCCATCCGCATCGGGCTGATCGAAGCAGTGCGCAACACTATTATATATACCGTTGTGGTAACTTTTGGCACTTTGGCCATGGGAATGATAGTGGCATTGATGCTCAATCGCAAATTTTTTGGACGTTCCTTGGTGCGTACTTTTTTCCTTTTCCCCTGGATTGTTCCCACTTATGTTACCGGTTTACTATGGGGCATCATTTGGCTCAAAGAAGGCGGGCTGGTCAATGTCATGCTGGTTGACTGGCTGCACATTTTACCATTCAAACCTTCTTGGCTGTCCGGCCCCAATACCATGTGGGCGATAATCATTCCCACTATCTGGCGCTATTGGCCGCTGTCCATGTTAATGCTGTTAGCCGGTTTGCAAACTATCCCCGATGAATTGTACGAGGCGGCCGATATTGACGGCGCCAGTCCTTGGCGCAAGTTTTGGATGATTACTTGGCCCATGCTGCGGCCGGTATGGTTCATCTTGATTTTATTTGGTTTAATCTATAATACTTATTCATTTAATATTGTGATCATGATGTTTGGCTTTGGGGCGGGGTTCCCGGGCGAGTGGGGCGACCTGATGATGACCAACATTTTCCGCAATTCGTTCCAGCTCTGGAACTTTGGCACTGGGGCGGCTACTTCGGTTCTGCTGTTAGTGGTTATGATCGCCATTGTCAATGTTTGGTTCCGCTATTTTAAGCAAGCAGAGGAACTGCGCTGATGAACCTTTCCTATTACGCCAAGAAGAGGATTACCGATATTATTATCAGCATTATTATGCTGGCCTTGCTGGCGATTACATTGCTGCCCATTGGCTGGATGGTATTTTCTTCCCTCAAAAGCTCCACTGATATTGCCATTGGACGGGTAGGGCTTTCGCACAATGTTGAAGGAAAAGTTGATATCCGCTGGCAAAATTATGTCGATATGTGGAAAAACGTCAACTTTGGTCTCTATCTGCGCAACTCGCTGGTCATTTGCGGATTTACCATGTTCTTTGCCATGGTCTTTGCCACTTTTGCGGCTTACGCCCTTTCCCGTTTCAAGTTCCCGGGGGCGGACCTTTTCAGCAACGCCACTTTAGCGACGCAGATGATCCCCATGATCATGTATTTAATCCCCATCTACATAATGTTTGTCAAATTTACCATGATGACGGGCATTCCGGTAAAAGGCACTTTTCCGGGGATTATTTTAATTTACTCCGCCTGGTTTTTGCCTTTTTCCATCTGGATCCTGCGCGGCTTTTTTGCCGCTATCCCCAAAGAGCTGGAAGAGGCCGCTCTTATTGACGGCTGTTCACGCTTGCGGGTTTTCTGGCATATCGCGCTTCCTTTGGCTATGCCTGGGATTATCGCTACCGGCATTTATGTGTTCCTCAACGCCTGGGATGAATTGATGTTCGCCTGGGTTTTAACCAGCGCGGATACCATGACCATTCCGGTCGGCATCCGTTTATTTGTCGGCAATTACCAAAATCGTTTTGACTTGATGATGGCGGCGGCGACAGTTGCCACTATCCCAGTGGTTGTGTTATTCTTCCTGCTGCAAAGGCATATTGTGCGCGGGTTAACCGCCGGCGCAGTGAAAGGATAATTTGAAATGCTATATTGGATAATGTTTTTTTTGTTAATCTGTAGTTTTAGTGGGATAACAGAAGCAGCGAATGTTACTGCTCCTACTAAAGCTGTCTATGTCGGGATCTTCCGCGAAGGCGCCCCTTCCAACATGAACTATATAAAAAAATATGTGGAAGAAGTCGGCAAAAAACCGGCCTGCATCATGTGGTACGAAGATTGGAACCAGCCGTTTCCCCTGGAAGACGCGCAAAACGTAATTGCTTTTGGCGCCATTCCCCACGTGGTGTGGGAGCCGTGGTATTGGGGCGACCACGGCAAGGTTGTCTTAAAAGACATTATTGCCGGCAAATGGGACGCCTATATCTCTACTTGGGCTAAGGAGGCCAAAGCATTTGGTAAACCCATTTTTGTCCGCATGGCCCATGAATTTAATATTGATGGGTATCCATGGGGGATCATCCATAACGATAAAGATCCCCAGGTTTATGTAAAAGCTTTCCGGCATGTAGTTGATATCTTCAAACGGGAAGGGGCTTCTAATGTCAAGTTTGTCTGGTGTTTCATGAATTATTCTTTTCCCGACGAATCGTGGAACGACTGGGCGGCGGCCTATCCAGGCGATAACTATGTTGATTGGATTGGCATAGACGGGTATAACTGGGGAAATACCCAGAGCTGGAGCCAGTGGCAGGTTTTCAAATATCTTTTCCGCGACCAGGTGCGCCGGGCCAAAGGCCTTTGGCCTAATAAGCCCATCATGATTGCTGAATTTGCTTCAGCTGAAAAAGGCGGCAATAAAGCGGCCTGGACCAAAGAACTTCCCGGCTATTTAAAATCCAGCATGCAGGACATTGATATGATCATTTGGTTTGACCTGAAAAAAGAAACCGATTGGCGCATTAAGTCCAGCCCAGAGTCGCTCAAAGCGTACCAAGCGATTATGAAAGACCCCATTTTTTCCAGCTCGGCGGAGGGCTTGGCTAAATTGACAGTTTCACCGCCCAAATTAATCAAGAGAGAACACAAAATTGCTTGCGCAGTTAAAGCGCCGGCGCCCATTAAAATTGACGGGAATCTATCCGGCTGGAACAAAACAGCGCCATTAACTATGAAGGACGCGCGCTTTTTTAGGGAGGGGACCACTTGGAGCGGACCGGCCGACCTTTCCGGCGTGATTTATGTTAATTGGGACGAAAATTTCCTATACATTGCGGCGGATGTGACCGACAAAATCCCTTTGGTTAACAGCAAAGAACGGTCGGATATTTGGAACGGCGATGCGATTGAAATGGTTCTAGGGTTAGACGGGGGCGCGGATTACCAGATTGGCTTTGGTACAGGGGACGGCAAGGGCAATCCGCCGACAATTTGGAATTGGCAAAGAAGAAGAACACCCGAGGGCAGTGAAATAAAAGTAATTAAGAAAGATGCCAAAGGGTATCTGTTGGAAGCCAAGCTTCCCTGGGCCTTTTTCCGCGGGAAATTTACCCCAACTAAGGGAGCTAAAATTGGCTTTGATATTGCTATTGATGATGCCGATTATACCGGCGAGCGGGAGCGGCAGTTTATCTGGAATGGCGACTATTATTTCTACCGCGATCCCAGCGTTTGGGGCACGCTTGAATTTAAGTGAAATTTTTTCGGCAAATTGACGAAATAACGTAAACGATGAAATATATTACAGGAGGGAAATGATAAATGAGAAGAAAAAGTTTGTTGGTCTATGGTCTATGGTCTATGGTCTTTTGTCTGTGGTCTGTTTTTGCATTTGCGATGGGAGGGAATGCGCCTAAAAAAGCAACGGCTAATTTAAGCGAATCAGGCGGAACTTATTTGATTGATAATTTTGAGTCGGGGAATCTGCATTCCCCGCGTGATTGGTGGACTTTTGATATTAAGACAGCTGATATTGCATCTAACCAATCCTATCGGGGAGGGGC
>JASEHX010000062.1:0-1950 GCA_030018645.1 Candidatus Margulisiibacteriota bacterium
AAATCGGCAGATAGAATATTTTCTTCGATAAATAGATGGCAATTAAAGCCACCGTAGTTTCTGCCGCAATAGTTGCAATGGCCGCCCCGGCATAACCATACTGGGGGATCAAGAGAAAATTTAAGACGATATTGATCAGCGCCCCACCCGCGACTGCCAGCAAGAAACCTTTTGAATCACCGGAAGGAATCAACAGCAACACACCATAAGAATAACCAATGGCACACGGGATCATCGTCCATATTAGCCAACGCAAAGCCGGGATTGCCTCATTATAACCACTCCCGTAAAGCAGACCAATGATAATAGGGGCAGCAATACAAACCGCTATTACCGCTGGAATAACGGCCAGCATAGTTAAACGCAGATATTTCGCCAAGAATACTTGGGCTTTATGCTTGTCTTCGTTCATTTTACTGCCGGCTACGGGAATAGCCGCTGCCTGCCACACAATATAAAAAGCTAAAACAATGTAATATACTTGATAGGCAGAACTATAATATCCAACAACCTGCGCACTGCTTAAAAAGCCAAGCATAATAGTGTCCATATTATTATATATTTGGATCAGGAATGCCGCCGCGCCAAGGGGTATCGCGTCATAAAAATATTGGCTTATTCTTGCCTGTGAAAGTATTGGAAAACGCCTGCCGGAAAATAAATAAATGAAAAGCACCAGAAACACCAAAGAGACCGCTAGACCGGAAAAAGACAATATAAGCGGCACTCTTAACAAATCATCGGCCGATCGGACAAAAACAACTATAAATAAGGAAAAAAACAAGGCATTGGACACTTTGGCAATCGCGGTAAAGCCCATCTTTTCAAGCCCCTGGAAAGCCCAATCCAAATTGACGGCGCGATAAAAAACGTAAATAAAAGAAAACAAGAGCAAAGCGCGCATTTCCCATGGCATTGGCACAAAAACAACCACTGCAGAACCAAGCAAAAAAACAACTGATGCGATAAGCACCCTAAGCAGCAAAATGTTTGTTGTTACGTTATAGGCATTGTCTTTATTTTTGGCAATTTCAAGCGCACCCAAGGTGGAAAGACCAGAATCTACGGCCAAAAGCATGTAAGCTAAAAAGGACTGGGCAAAGCGGAAGAGGCCAAAGGAAGCCGCCCCCAAAACGCGAGCGACATAGACATTGGCGATAAAATTAATGGTGCCGCTGATGATACTGCCCACCAGCAGCCATGAAAAGTTTTTGGCGATGCTTCTGGTGGCGCTCATACAATTCTTTTCCTTCTTTTAAGATATTCTTCAAGCCCCTCCCGTAAAATGCGGGAAACCACCTTTGGAATAGGGAAAGCCGCAATAATATATGCCAGCCATAACGGATAACCAATAAGCGAAGGTAAAATATTTTTATATTGATTAAATAGTCCTAAATTATAATAACCGACCAAACGGAAGAATAATAATTTTCGGGCAGAAAACAACCCGCTTTTTACCCCATGACTTCTGATACAGGCCGCCTTCGCGGATAAAGAGTAAGAATCGGGCAAGGCGTTTATGGCCTTCATCCACCTTACGCCAAACACTTCAAACATGGAACTAATCCAGGCAGGGAGATCTCTCCTTAACCCATAGATCATTGCTTCCGGCTGCCAGTATACCCGGAATTGTTTGCCTTCTAGATAATTAAAAATTACCGAAAATTGCAGGAAGTTGGTATTGAAATATTTCTCAAAGTCCGCTTCTTTGATCATCTTTTTACCAAAGATAAGACAGCTTATCCAAGTTGAATGCCATCCCAGGTCAATTAGCAGTTTGTTTTGGTCTGTATATACACTGGGAAGTTTTTCCCTTACCCGGCCAAGGGCTTTTTCGCCCGTTTTTCTCCCGCCGTTGACCAGAACCAAATCGTAGCTTGCGGTTGATAATATTTGGAGCATCTTGCCCACCGCGCTCCTCACCATTCGGTCATCGTCGCCTAAAAGCCA
>JASEHX010000062.1:1960-7669 GCA_030018645.1 Candidatus Margulisiibacteriota bacterium
ATGCGCAGTACTTTCATGAAGTTATATTCATGCCCCATATCTTTATCATTGCGGGAATAATAGATATTGGGATATTTTCCCATAAGGGATATTACTACTTGTTCGGTTTCATCCGTTGAAGCATTGTCAGAGATATAAATATTGACGTCATATTTAGCGGCTTGCGGAGCAAGCTCCTTTAGATAATCTCCCAATATTGCGGCACGGTTATAAGTTGGAATACATAAAGAAAGGGTCTTGTTCATATTTAAATAATTACCCCAATAATCCCGCAAACCAATGCCGCCAGCCAAAAGGCAACTACGACCTTGACCTCCCCCCACCCCATCAACTCAAAATGATGATGCAATGGAGCCATTCTGAATATCCGCTCCTTCCAGATTTTATATGAAGTAACTTGCAAAATGACGGAAAGCGCTTCAATCATAAAAACAAGGCCGATAATTGCCAAGCGCAATTCTTTATGGATAAGAATGGCAATCCCCGCCAGCGCCGCCCCCAAGGCCAGAGAGGCCACATCCCCCATGAATACTTTGGCTTTAGGAAAGTTAAAATATAAAAAGATCAAAACTGCACCGGCCGCCGCGGAACAAAAAGTCGCCGCGGGAAAATAGCCCAATTTAACGGATAAAACAGAAAAAGCAAGAAAAGCAATCCCGGCTGTGCCGGCTAAAAGGCCGTTTAAGCCATCAGTAAGGTTGGCGGCGTTGGCTGTGCCTACGATTAAGAAAGTAGAAAAGAGAGCATAGCGCATAGGGGATAGAAAACCCCAATTCCTTAAAAAGCCTGCTACCGTCGTATTATGGCCGGAATATACCAAAAAGAGGGAAAAGGCCCCAGCTATTAGGATTTGGATAATTATTTTTTGCCAAAAAGAGAGGCCCAAATTCCGTTTATAAAACACTTTACAAAAATCGTCGGCCAATCCTAATCCCGCAAAACCAAGTATTAATAACAAGAACGCCAAATACTTCCCATTAATCTCGAAATCAAAGAAAATTAAACCAAAAATGATAAGGGTTAAAATAATCCCCATGCCCCCCATTGTGGGAGTCCCGGCTTTTGATTGGTGAGAAGATGGGCCCTCTTCCCGGATGGGTTGTCCAACATTAAAAGAACGCAATAAGAAGATAAGCGGATAAGTCAATAGAAACGATGTCGCTGCCGCTAAAACAAAGACCAATATTTGGCTGACCACAAGGCAATTTACCTTTTATGCAAAACTTGCTGCTGCGGGTTTATCAAAAAGAACAATAAAACAATCAATGAAATGACCATTAAGCCAAGCATAGAAACTATTGCTGGTTCCATATAATTAGCTCCCCTCCTTTACTGGCTCCGTAATAGCAGAGATAGCCAAAAAAATCACAAATAAAAATAATCCCATAATAATCATTATCATGTTTACCTGTTTACTAACAACAGGGCCTAAAATTAATATTGCAGCGGTGTATTCGGCTACCTTAGCAAAAATCCCGGCAATTCTATGCCGTTTCTCAAACGCTATCTGCATGTTTTCATTTTAGACATTCACATATTATTTGTCAAGCAAGAAGATATTTGCTAAAGTTACCCTATGTCATACGATATTCTCATTGTTGGCGCCGGTCCAGGCGGGTACGTTGCCGCCATCCGAGCCGCTCAGATGGGAGCCAAAATTGTCCTCATTGAAAAGGATAAATTGGGGGGCACCTGTCTTAACTATGGCTGTATCCCCACCAAAGCCCTTATTGCCTGCACCACCCTCTTTGAAAAAATCCAAAAAGCCGGCAACTTTGGGATCACAACCGGCAATGTATCGCTTGATTTGGACAAAGTCATTGAAAGAAAGAATAAAATTGTTGAAAAATTGGTTAAAGGGATTGAATTTCTGCTTGAAAAGAACAAGATTGAGCTGATTTATGGGGGGGCTAGAGTTTTGGAAGCGGAAAATTCAGAAATTAGAAAAGTAGAAATTAGTCCCGCTTCAAATTATTATAGTAATTGTTGCGGGATCCCGCTAAAGCGGGAAAAAGTAGACAATAGTGAATTGATCGTTGAAAGCAGAAAATTGATCTTGGCTACCGGCTCTCTCCCCTACTCCCTACCCTCTACCCCTTTTGATGGCAAACGTTTCCTTTCCTCTGATGACCTACTGGATAATCCCCAGCATTTTGAAAAATTGAACATCGTAGGAGGAGGAGTGATTGGTCTCCACTTTGCTCAAATCTACAGTTCGCTGGGAACAAAGGTTACAATTTATGAGGCCCTGCCTGAAATCCTGCCGGGGATTGATGAAGAGGTTGTGGCCACTATTAAACGCATCTTAAAACGCAAAGGGGTTGAGGTACTTACTAATGCCAAGTTTACGGCCGAAACCAACCCCGACCCTACCTTGATTTGCGTTGGCCGGCGCCCAAATCTAATCGGGATCGAAGGGTTAAATCTAAAGATGGAAGGCAAAAGCGTTTGGGTAAACGAAAAAATGGAAACCAGCGTCCCCGGCATTTATGCTATTGGCGACCTGGTCAGCAAAAAAATGTTTGCTCATGTAGCTTCTGAACAAGGCATAATTGCCGCGGAGAATGCGTTAGGCGGCAATCGCCTATTTACTTACGATCATGTCCCCTATGGAATTTACACCCAGCCAGAAATTGGCAGTGTCGGCTTGACCGAAAAGGAAGCTCGGGTAAACCATCCGGATATTAGAATTGGTCGATTTCCTTTTGCGGCACTGGGCATCGCCCAAGCCATGGGAGAAATTGAAGGATTTATTAAAATAATTTCTGATAAAGATGATAAAATCCTAGGGGTTCATATCCTCGGGCCGGAAGCGACCACTTTAATTGGTTCGGCACTTATTGCCATGAGGAATGGACTAACTGGACGCCAATTAGCTGATAGTATCCAAGCGCATCCCAGTTATTCAGAAGGGATACAAGAGGCGGCATTAAATATTTACAAGCATAGTTTGCATGTTATAAATTGATTTGCTAGAATATTAATGTCATGGCCTTAACAAAAAAAGATTTAGAGAAACTGTCTGAAATATTTGCTACGAAAACGGATTTACAATGTTTAAGACAAGATTTGGGCAAACTTTCTGAAATATTTGCAACCAAAGCGGACTTGCAATATTTGAGGCGAGATTTAGAAGACTTAAAAACTGAATATTTAGACAAAATAATGAAAAAATTAGAAGACATCTCTCTTGAACAAAAAATTGCCTTTTCTCAATATAAGAGACAAGAAGAGAAAATAGACAACCACGAAACAAGGATCAAAAAACTAGAAACCGCTTCAGTTTAAACTAGCGATTTAGCCGTCATCAGCTTTGAAGCCGGTAAGCCCATCAATTGAAGAACCGTCACTCCAACATCTGGCACAATTCCTTCTTTTGCCAATTTAACCTCTTTGCCTAACACCCAAAAAGGAACTTTGTTGAGCGAATGCTGGGTGCTGGGGACTTCTTTATTACCTTTTCTGATCAACATTTCATCGCAATTGCCGTGGTCAGCCGTCAGGACAAAGATCCCGCCTTGCCTGATAAACTCGGGGACGATTTTTGAAAGACAGGAAGAAATATGTCCAACGGCGGCAATAGCCGCCGTTAAATTGCCGGTGTGACCGATCATGTCGCCGTTTTGGAAATTATGAACAATTAATGAATATTTATTCTCGGCAATTGCCTTTAAGCTGTAATTGGTCTCAAGATAAGCGGTCATTTCGGGAACTAGGTCATAGCGTTTTCCCTGCTCGGTCCGCTCTTTGAGGGTTAAATCTTGCGCCAGGTGACGGTCTTCACCGGGAAATGGCTCGGACCTTCGGCCGGAAAACCAGCCGGTAACGTGGGCAAATTTTTCGGGACCCGCCAGCCGCAATTGTTTTAAGCCATGTTTGGAAACAATCTCCCCCACGGTTTCCGGAATTTCTTTTTCGGGAAAGGCGGCTAAAGCGTTCATGCCGTGATAATATTCGGTCATGGCTACAAAAGGGATGTTTTTTATCTTGGCGCGAACCCTTTCTATTTCCTGATACGGCTCTTCGCTAATTGGTTTGGTCCCTTTTTTATAATTAAAGAACTTATGGTCGGTTTCCCTAAAACCTACCGTGAGTTCAATGGCGCGGTCCTGGCGGTAATTCCAAAATATGACCGCATCATCAGCTTCAATTCCAGAGTAATTACCAATAATAGTTGGACGGATAAATTCGTCGGTTTCGCCGCGCTGATAAGCACTTTCAATCGCTTCGCGCGCAGTTGATGCCTTTCGCTCCCCTTCCCCACCGATCAAGGCTTTGAGCGCTACCAATATTTTTTGCCAAGCCGTGTCGCGATCCATAGCCACTTCGCGCCCCATCACCGAAGCAATTTGGACTATTTCGGACAAACCACTGGCCGCAATTTTGTCCTCTAGCATCTTTAGGTAAATTTCGCCCGCCGCTTTGGGATTGGTATCGCGGCCGTCGGTAAACAGATGGATTTTTACTTTGGACAACCCCTCTTTTTTAACCAGGTCAAGCAAGGCAGAAGTATGGGCAATACTGCCATGCACTGTCCCGCCGTGGCCTTGCAATATCCCCATCAGGTGCAGAGTTGAATTGTTCTTTTTACAATGATTGACCGCAGTTAGCAATGCTTCATTGCCGAAAAAACTGCCGTCTTCAATGGCAACGTTGATCCGCTCGATTGACTGATAAACTACTCTCCCCGCCCCCATATTGAGATGGTTAACTTCGGAATTGCCCATCGTACCCGGTGGAAGTCCGACTGCCCGGCCGGAGGCCTCAAGCAAAGCATAAGGATGGTTGGCAAAGAGGTCTTTAAGAAAAGGGGCCGTACCGGATTGAATAGCGTCATAGATCGCGTTTTTAGCCGAATTTTCACCCGCCGCAAAACCGTCAAGGATGCATAGATAAACGGGCATAATTATTGACATGCTGTTATAATACCACAATTATGCGCCATATTTTATTTGGACTATGCTTCGGCATTTTGCTTGGTACGCAATCTCTAGCCGATAACCAGCCAAGCAATTTATCCGATCTATGGGACATGCCCGCTGATTCTGTACAGGCGCAAACTTATCGCACTTACAAAAGCGGACCAATCAATGTTGAAGAAATCCATTACCGCAGTCGCCCATACAAAAATAAGCCAGTCAGTATTTTTGGCTATTATTGTTACCCAGCAAACAATAAGAAAAAATTCCCGGCAATCCTTTTAGTCCACGGCGGGGGAGGCGGCGCAAGTTTAGGCCGGTCACTGGAATGGGCAAAGCGCGGTTACGCCGTGTTAGCCATTGACCTTCCTGGAAAAGGGGAACAAAGAAATTATTCGCGGTCCACCGGGCCAAACATGGACGTAAGCGAGCTCTTGCGAGTTAAACCAAACATAGAAGATAATTATTTAATCCACGCCGTTGCCGCCGCCCGCAACGCCATTACTTATTTAACCCAAAGAAAAGAAGTGGATCTCAGCCGTATCGGGATGGTGGGGCTGTCGTGGGGAGGAGTTGTTGCTATCTTGACCAATGGGCAAGATGCCCGCTTAAAATCGGCCGTCAACGTCTTTGGCGCCGGCTATATTCCCGAAGGATGCACTTGGCAGGACTGGTTTGACAGCATGACCAGCAAGGAAACTACCCTTTGGAATAATTATATTGATCCCAAAAATTTCCTGGCAACCCAGCACGCCCCCATCTTATTTTTAACCGGCACCAATGACCATTG
>JASEHX010000063.1 GCA_030018645.1 Candidatus Margulisiibacteriota bacterium
GCTTTTTCCCTTGGCCAGGTGCCTTTCATGGGTTTGGTGGTGATAAAATTGCCCGATTTTCTCATGAACATTTCGGGAGACAGAGAGAGGATAGAAAAATCATTGGTTTTGATGAAAGCCGGGTAGGGAACGGGCTGTCTTTTTAGCAATCTTTTGTAAAGCAAAAACGTATCGCCGGAAAAATCAAACTTTAATTTGGTACAAAAAGTTATTTGGTAAGTTTCACCCGCCGCAATGTTGTCTTTGATGGCTTGGATATTTGCACAGTATTGGTTTTGGGTAAGGTTGTAACCGTGGAGGTTGAGGAAATAGGTCGTTAGTCGTTGGTCGTTAGTCGTTAGTCGTTGGTCTTTAGGGCTATTATACACGCCAAGCATTATAAGCGGAAAATCAAAATCATCTTTCGTTAACAACTTTTGCTCGAACGCATAACCGGCTTCGTAGGAAATGATACCGGCTAAATAATAACCGCGGATCAAAGCATCTTCCATTTTTGTAAAGCAAGCTTTAACTTCTGACAGTTTATTGGTTTCTATGATTCCAAGAGGATTATCAAACAGCAGGGGTTTCTTTTCAAATTCAATTAAGACTTGCACCCATAGCTCCTTTTAGTTGGCCTGGGTGGCTCGAAGAAGCCTAAGGCATGGCCAAGTTATATTTTAGCATGACTGGGCGCGTATGGAAAATTGGTTGAACTATATCCGAATATGCTATAATTCTATATAATTATATGGACAAAAAAAAGATTAAAGATCTTATTCATCAACATCGAGAAATATTAAGCAAAAACAAAGTTGGATCTGTCTATTTATTTGGTTCTTATGTTAGAAATGAACAGCGAGAGGACAGCGACATTGATCTCCTTGTGGAATTTAAGGAAAATTCATATAAAAACTTTATTAATCTGATATTTTCATTGGAAAGTTTATTTAATAAAGAAGTTACCGTGGTTACACCGAACAGCATTAGCCCTTACATCAAACCCTATGTTATGAAGGAGGCCGAAAAAATTGAAGGATGACTTGGTTTTCATCAGGCATATGCTTGATGAAATTGACTTTATTTTGGACAAAACCAGAACCCTCACCTTTGATTCTCTGCTTAATGATGAGACTTTGAAAAGGGCAATTTTGCGGAGCCTTGAGGTAATTGGCGAAGCTACTAAAAACCTCTCGGAAAAATTTAGAGCCAATTATTCTGATATTGCATGGAAAGAAATTGCCGGGTTAAGGGATAAGCTAATCCATTTTTACTTTGGGGTAGATTGGTATACAGTTTGGGATGTCGTGAGGACAAATATCCCTGAATTGAAAAAGCAGCTGGAGAAAATTATTAAGTAGCGGTTGATTCGGCAATCCCTTCAATCAAACCAACGACGGCCATGGGAACGCTTAAAGTTACGGTTAAAAAAAGCGGAACAATTGGGTAAATCATTTCCGAGGCAATATCGTTGAATAAGCTGACAAAACCAAGCCAAATAACGTTGCGGGGAATTTTTGTTTTCAACATAAAATAGTGGGTCCAGTAGTTTTAGAAAAATGGAATGCAAGGCAAATATCAGCTATAATGCCTCTGAAATGGAAAGAGAAAAAAGATCAAAGGTCAAAGATCAAAGCGCAAAACAAATTTTGATTTTTGTGCTTTGGGTTTTGATTTTGTCCCCTGTTTTTGCAGTTGTCCCTCATCGCCTCATCTCCGGCACGCCGGCCATTACCGAAATGCTTTTTGCGCTTGATCTTAATGAACAGATTGCTGGCGTAACCACAAATTGCAACTATCCCCCGGCGGCGCTAAGGAAGCCCAAAGTGGGCGGGTTTTTCCTTAATCTGGAAAAAGTGATTTCGCTTAAACCGGATTTGGTAATTATGGATAAGGACGCCCAGGACAAAGATATCAAAAAATTCAGACATTATAAATTAAATGTGTATGTGGTTAATCCAAAGACGATTAAGGGAGTGATGAAAACCATTCTTGAGCTGGGGAAAGCAACAGGAAAAGAAGAAAGTTCGAAAATTATAGTTGGGAGTATGGAGAAGAGGATTGAGAAAGTGCAGGAAAGGGTCAAGAATTTTAGGCCTAATTTGATGCAGGTTTTAACCTTGTGGAATCCTGGAGTAGTTAAGAGAAAAGCTTTGGTGATCGTGGGGATGGATCCCCTGGTGGTGGCGGGGGGAGGGAATTTTATTAACGATATCTTAAATTATGCTGGAGTAGAAAATGTGGCGGGGCAGGCCTGGACCGCGTATCCCCAATACAGCTTTGAAAAACTGGTCAGCGAAAATCCGCAATATATTATCATCCCATCTAATCTAATCAGCCGCCGTCAAATTGAAAGCGATAAGCGCTGGCAAAGCTTAGAGGCGGTTAGAACCGGACGGATACTTTTTATCAATGCCGACATCCTTTCGCGCCCCGGTCCGCGGGTGGTGGGTGCTATTGAACAAATTGCGGATTTCATTTACCATTAACGCCAAGTGGAGGTGTGTTATGAAAAATAAAAAGGCAGGAGTTAGGGTTTTATCTGGGTTTTTGATTTTGGTATTTGGATTTTCTCTTTGGGGATGCGGCAGCCAATCGGGAGGAACGCCGGAAACAACCACGACTACTACGACAACTAGTACAACTTCAACCAGCGCCAGCTCAACGTCTACTTCCACCACCACTACTACTCTTGACATAGTTACCCCTGCCTTTAACCCCTCTAATGTTTCAGTGGAAGTGGTGGTTATCGGCGGAAATACGGTTTCCCGTGAAGTGATGAACAATACAGTAGTCGTCACTTTAGGAGAGGGCAAGACGAAGAGCGAATTAATTGCCAGTTTGCCGGCCGGCTATTCATTAGCAGGAGACAATGCTGTCACTGGAGTATATGAGATCTCTTCTCCGGCGGGGAAAACTTTGGCAGAAGCCATTTCTGAAGTCGGTGCCTTGAGTACAGTTTCCGGCGCCGGGCATGATGTGGTATTGAAAACTTATTATACGCCCAACGACCCCTATTTTAATACGGCTTACTTTACCGACCGCTGGCCGTTTATTTCTTCAGAAGCCACATGGGCATGGGATTTAATTACTGGTGAGCCGCGTGTCTTGATCGCCGTTCTGGATAGCGGGCTTGACCTGTCCCACAGCGAATTCACCGGCCGCACCATTAACGGCCCAGATTATGTAGACGGGGGGAATGTCCCGGAGGACACCGAGTTGTTTGGCCATGGGACGGAAGTGGCGGGTTTGGCGGCGGCAACGGGGAATAACGGCAGTTTAATGGCCGGGATGAACTGGCATGCACCGGTTCTAATTGTCCGAGTTTGTTCGCAGGAGGGTGGCAGTACCAATGCATTGGCCAATGCTGTAACGTATGTGGCAGAAACTTACGGACTGGCATACGATGGGGTAATTATTAACACTAGCGTTGGCGTGGAACTAGACAGCGGTAATAGTAACGACGCAGTTTTGATTAATGCTTTATCCCGGGCGGCCGCGGCTTGTTCCCGCAATAATGTCCTTTGGGTAACGCCGGTAGGCAATGAGAATATTGATATTGACAGCACCCCAGTTTATCCTGCCGCCTTAAGCCAAATAGCTACCATGCCGGTCATTTCAGTCGGCGGGCATAATCGAGCAGGGGAAAGATGGAGCGGGACTTATGCTGTTGGTTTTAAGGCCAGCAATTACGGCAATGGAGTAGATGTTTGCGCCGCGGGAGGGGAGATATTAACCACTTCCTTTTACAGTAATGTTACTGCGAATCAGTGGGGGACTTCTTTGTCCTCGCCGCTGGTAGCCGGCGGGGCCTCCCTCATAAAGTCCCTCTTTAATGCCCAGTCGATCAGCTTGACGCCGGTTGGTTTGATTGAAATATTAAAGGACGGCGGGGATACTATTTCGGCCGACCATCCAATTGGAAAAAAGTTGAACCTTAAAGGAACGATTCTAAATGGGTTGGGACTGCACAGCAAAACGGTTCTTAGTATCGCATGCAGTGTAGGTGGGGCAAGCATTGCCATTGACGGGACTTCCAGCGGCAAAGAAACCACCACCGAAGGTTATACCCGGGTCGTGGTAGCCGAAGGTTCAAGGACGGTAAGCATCAGTAAGTCCGGTTATACGACCTCTTCTAATACAATAAGTTGCACTGCCGGCGAAGAAGAAATGTTAAGCGTTACATTAAGCCCTTCCGTGACTAGTTTTATTACGGGTGAGACCAACTCGTACTTTACGATTGATAACGGCCGTTTTTATATCAGGACCAATTATGACAGCTCCAGCACCCGTAATATATTAAACCAAATTGGGCTTTCGGGACAAAGCACGTGGTTAAAACGGGCAATTTACCCAAGTCCCTGTATAACACAAAGCGAACCTTTCTGGACGGGTTCGATAATAAACCATTCTCTTTCCCTGCTTACCAACACCAGCACACTGGCCGCTTACCAAACTCAATTCACCGTTACTTCAGAGAGCAAGGCACTAAGAGTGACTTGGAAATTTATTGTGCCGGTGGACAAGGATTATGCCATTTGGGTTTGTTCCTATGAAAGCGTCGGTACGGACAAAACTATCACGGTTGATAATCCATCTGGCTATACCGTCCAGGATATTTATTTTTGCTATCCGATCCAACCCACGACAGAAACCGGGGCATATATAACCTGTGAAGGAGATGCTGTTCCGGTAGCTTGGTCGGCATCTTCGGCCACCGATTATTACAACTCTAGCAACCGGCATTTTTCAGTCTATAATTCCGACGGCTGTCTAACCTTTGGCTATTTTGGGGATTATTGTTCGTCCAACCCGTATTTGTATTACTTGAATTCGGAGATGGGGTATAAGAGTATGTTGACCACTACGTATTCAGTATCCCTTTCGGCTGCCGCGCCAACCAAACAATGGATTGGGGTGCTGGCCTTTAGCAATAGCGTTGCAAATGCCGGCAGTTTATATGCGGATGCTTTGACCAATTTAAACAACTATCTATCGGCGGTGCAGTGATATTTATGCTATAATTTTGTATGTCTAAAATTGTCCATAAATACGGCGGAACCTCGGTTGGCACCCCGGAGAAGATTAAAAATGTTGCCCGGCGGGTGAAAAGAGTCCATGACCTAGGCAATGAGGTAGTAGTGATCGTTTCCGCCATGGGGCACACGACCGATGAATTGATCAACCTCATGCACCAGGTTTCTGACACTCCCAATCCCCGCGAATACGACATGCTGGTTTCCACCGGCGAGCAGGTTTCAGCGGCGCTTTTAGCCATGGCATTACAGTCCATTGGCTGTCCGGCAGTTTCTTTAACCGGCGGCCAGGCAGGAGTAGTTACCGAAGATATTTATAAAAAGGCCCGCATCAAAGATATCAAGCTTGGCCGGGTCAAAGAAGAACTAAACAAAGGCAAAGTAGTTGTGATTACCGGCTTCCAGGGCATTGACAGCAAAGGCGACATTATTACCATTGGCCGGGGAGGGTCGGATACTTCGGCGGTGGCGGTGGCGGCTGCCCTTAAGGCGGATGTTTGCGACATTTATACCGATGTGGACGGAGTATATACCACTGACCCGCGGATTGCGCCGGATGCCCGCAAATTAGAAAACATTTCCTACGAAGAGATGCTGGAGTTAGCCAGTTTAGGCGCCCAAGTATTGCATCCTCGTTCGGTGGAATGCGCCAGCATTTACGGCATAACTATTCATCTGCGTTCGAGCTTGAAAGAAGACGAAGGAACCCATATTACTAGTGCTTCGAAGCTCGAAGAGCGAAGAAGCAAGGAGGCATCGAAAATGGAAAAAAAAGAAGCGGTGCGGGGGATTGCACTGGATGAAAATATTGCCAAGATCGGCATTTTGAAAGTGCCGGATAAACCGGGTACGGCGGCCAAGATTTTCGGGGCGCTGGCGGTTGAAAAGATCAATGTTGATATGATTGTCCAATCTATCCACTTACAAGGGACATTGGCCGATATGGCCTTTACCGTTGACCGCCCCGAACTGAAAAAAGCAGTAGAAGTAACCGAAAGAGTTGCCAAAGAATTAAAAGCCGGCAGTGTTGTTTCTGATTCCGATGTCTGCAAGGTTTCTTTGGTCGGCATTGGGATGGTCAGCCAACCTGGGACCGCGGCTAAAATGTTTGCAGCGCTTTCAAAAGAGAAGATCAATATCCACATGATCACGACTTCCGAGATTAAAATATCCTGCGTGGTCAAAAAGGAATCAGGTAAAAAAGCAGTGCTGGCGCTGCATCAAGCGTTTGGGTTGGAGAAGGTTGCATAATTGGTATGCCGGTTATTTTGACCATTGTTTTTGCTTATCTCCTCGGCTCCATCCCCTTCAGCCATCTCTTTCCTCGTCTGAAAGGTCATGATATCCGCCATAAAGGCACCAAAAATGTGGGGGCGACGAATGCTTTGGTGGTAGCTGGTCCGATCATTGGGACTTTAGCTTTGATCGGCGATATCGGCAAAGGATTTTTGGCGGTGATGCTGGCCAAATATTTCATACCGGATGCTCACTGGCTGCCGGTACTCTGCGGAATTTTAGCCGTAGCGGGCCATGACTTTTCCATTTTCTTGAAATTCAAAGGCGGCAAAGGGGTTGCAACCACCGGCGGCGCTTGGCTGGCGCTTGATCCCATCCTGACTTCTCTTTTTATCCTGCTTTGGGGACTGCTGATCATTACTACCCGCTATTTCATCATGTCGACTGTTATCATTTTTGCCTTGATACCGGTTCTACTGCTGGTCTTTAACCGGGGGATCGAATTGGTCATGTTTGCGGTGCTGACTTTTATTTTAGCGGCAGTTGCCCACTGCAAAGACATCTCCCGCTTTTTTTCCGGCAAAGAGCTTAATACTTCCGAGGCATTGAGGCACTACCTCGCTAAGTGATATAATCGGGAAAGACCATAAATTTGTCATTTGTCATTTGTCATTTGTTTATTACTGCGAAACAGTCGGGGCGTAGCTTAGTCCCGAGAAATCGGAGCATGGCTCAGCTTGGTAGAGCGCCTGGTTCGGGACCAGGAGGTCGTGGGTTCGAATCCCGCTGCTCCGATTTTTTTAAACTTATTTTCATGCTATAATTAAATTACCAGTGAAACCAATAGAGTTTTCTCAACATGCACTAGACCAGCTTGCAGATAGAGGAGCGACAAAAGAAGAAGTTATTCGGGCTATTGAACAAGGAGAAGAAGTTCCTGCCAAGAAAGGACGTACAGCATTTCGGAAGAATTTTTCTTTTGAATCTAAATGGAAAGGGAAATTTTACGAAGTAAAACAGGTAATGCCTATTGTTGTTGATGAAAACGATAAGTATGTTGTTATCACTGTCTTTACCTATTATTTTGGAGGTGAAAGTAAATGAAAATTAAATATGACGATAAAGTTGACGCCGCCTATATTTTATTTAAAGAAGGGCCAACATCAGTGACCACAACCCGAATTACAGAAGACATAGCGGTTGATTTTGGTCCAAGTGAAGAAATTGTCGGGATTGAAGTGTTGGACGCGTCCAAGCATTTAGGCTTAAATCCTAAAAAACCCAAAGTTACTTTAGAAAATCTTGTTTCAGCATGATATCTTATTA
>JASEHX010000064.1 GCA_030018645.1 Candidatus Margulisiibacteriota bacterium
AGCATAATCAAACCGGAAGTCATTGAACCATAAGCCAACGCCGGCGCTAAGATTGCTGGCGTCAATGCCGGCCCGCAAGGTGATGGTGGGGACAACGGACCATTCTGCCCCCAGGTGTGCCACACTGAAATTTTGGCCGTTCAAATAATTATCCCAATCAAAGGCCAGTTGCAGTTCTTGCTGGTGTTTAATGACGCCGTTTTTGCCCAGCAAATTGCATGCCAAGCCCAGTTTCATAATGCCGGGCAGATTTTCTTCCGCATTAGTATTCCAAACAACCTTGTTGACCAGCGTGTTTTGCAAACTAAGTCCCAATGAAAGGTCTTTGCGCACCGGATAAAGAGCGCCTAAGCTAAGGCCTGTGCCTGAACCGGTGCCTGAACTAATGCCAATAGCAGCTAGGCTTTGGGAAATATACTTGAGCGATCCGCCAATATATAGGTTGTTTAACTTTAAGAAATTGATCTTATTGCCGTAGGCAATCAATAATGCACTGTCGGAATATGTCCCGCGCACTTCCCCGGTAGCCGCCACTTGCTGCTGTCCGCCGACAGTGACCACTTCAGAAGAATAAGTTGTGAAATTAATTGAACTGCCGCCGTAGCCGATGCCAAAGGTGCCGTAGGGAGTAGGGTAGAGGGCGGAGGCCTGCACATAATCAAACTCGCCCAAATATTTGCTGGACATTGAGGACAACTGAAGATTGTCTGCTTTGCCAAGACCCGCGGGGTTGATGAAAATAGCGGATGGATCATCGGAAATGCCTGCAAATGCCCGGCCCATTCCAAGCACACGCGCTCCAACGCTCAACTGGGTAGGGTCGTTGGAAAGGGTGACGTCGGCGAAGGCGGGGGAAAATATATGGGGCAAGCAGCAAGTAGCAAGGGTCAAGAAAACAATAAAGGAGCGGATATTTTTCATATGATAAACCGCGAATTATTATATCATAGTTGCATGAAATATTAATTAAATGTTAAGCTTTAGTGTGAACAAAACGCTTACCCTTTTATTGCTTCCATTCGTTGTTTTGTCGGCCTGCACGTCTCCCCCCGTCCAGCAAAAACTGCTCAAATCAATGGCCGATTTGGATGCGGCGCTTATTCCGCCGATCATTTTAACCCAACTGGGAAAGCAAGAAGATTCCAAAATTGCCATGGAGCGCCTGAAAAGCCAGTGGGACAATTTTTATGAAACATATTATCCCTTAGAGATGAAGTACGGGGTCAACATTGTTGATAAACTGTGGAAAAGCAACCTGAATGCTGCCAAGGGGCTGATTGCTTCGGCCGAAGCGGCGGTCAAACTGGGTTCTTTATCGCAAGCAACAGCCCAATTAGGAAAAGTTGAAAATATTTTTCGAGAAATCCGCCGCCAGCATGGATTGCCCTATATTTTAGATGATATGCTGGATTTTTCTGATGCCATAAAAGAAATTGAAACCAGGTGCGCGCAAAAAAAGCTTAATGAACGCGATTTTGCCCAACTGCGGCAAACTTTTGACCAAGCCGGCAAGACCTGGGAGAAAATTTGTGCCGAACCAATTAACGGAAAACTTTTCGGATTTACTCCTGAAAAGGTAAAAGCTTTGAAAAAAAAGATAAGGGCCGAAAATACAGCGCTGGAAGGATTATCCAGCTCAATTTATGCCGCCAATAAGGAAGCAATATTATCTGCCGCTGCAGCCATCCAAAATGATCTGGTGCAGATCATCCGCGCTTTTGGCGATTTTAATCCGATTATTGAGAAAGTGAAACAGGAAAAGAAGCGCAGTTCCAGGAAGTGATAATGGCCTCATCGTCTAGCGGCTAGGACGCGGCCCTCTCAAGGCCGAGGCCGGGGTTCGATTCCCCGTGGGGCTATTTTGCTTTACTTGTCCATCAACTTTGCTATAATTACTTACAGCAAATTGGGGGCGAAAAATATGCGAAAATATGCGGTCCTGCTTCTTTTTTCTTTTTTGTTTTTTTCAACAGCCTTGGCGGATAATGTAACTATTTCTGGGGAAGTAAGGGATGACGACGGAAATTTTGTTTCTTGTGAGGCTTACTTTGATGGGGAAAGCCAGGGAACATCCCAGAACGGCTATTTTTCTATCACTGCTTCAAGGGATGCGGATAATACACACGGCCTCTCTTTGGTAAAGCCCGGATATGATGGCCCGTCGCTTGAAGTTGCTACCGACGGCAATATATCTATAAAGGCGTACCTTAGGAAAATAATTGTTACCGGTCAAGTTTTGTCGCGCTATCGCTATGGTTCTGCTTACACCTACCCGGTGAATGAAGCGGCAATTACGCTTACTAATTCTTTAGGACAAACCCTATCTGCGGCGTCAGACCCTTCTGGCTATTATAAATTTACGGCGGTTCCCAATGGTACTTACACGTTAAACATCACAAAAGAGGGGCTTAAGTCAGTTTCGAGGACGGTGCAAGTAAGCGGCGATACTTCTTTGGTGCAGGATACGCTGCTCCCGGCAACTATCATTGTTACGGTTGACGATAGTGATACGAGAGCTCCGCTTAGCGGTTGTACGGTCTTTTTAAAAAACATGCAGGGCGATGTCGTCAAAAGCGACTTAACCAACAGCAATGGGATAGCAACCATGAGTTACGGTGGAGAAGGGGATATGATTATTCAGGCAATCCCCCATGCTGATCGTGCAGTGAATACGCAAACGATTAACATAAATGAGGGGGTAAGAAATGAAGCAACGATTTCTTTGACCCGCCCAACGACCGTTGAAATAACGGTGGATAGTTCAGCCGAAAGTGGGACAGGATCGCTGAAAGCGGCTATAGATTCAGCTAAAAATAGTAGTTATCAGGCGATTATAAATATTCTGGATGGTCTTACCATTTCGGTTGCTTCCCCGTTGATTGTCAAGAATAACAACAACCAGCCGATAACGATTAACGGCAGGGATTGCACATTACGCAGAAAGGCAAGCTTCGCTAATGGTCCAATGATGGCCATTGATTCACCGTACGTTTCCATTGCCGGCATAACATTTAACGGCAATTCTGCCGGCAGCCAGATAGTCTCAGTACAAGCCAGCGCGGCTCGTATTAGCTACTGTCAGTTTGTGAATCCGGGCACCTCCGGCCAAGAAATTACGGTTTCTGGCGATAAGAGCTTATTTTTTAATAACCATTTTACAACCGGAGTTGACGTCAGCGGCCGGGACAATCTTTTTGATAACAATACTTTTGTTGTGCCGGGCATAGGGATCAACCTTACCAACAGCGCGACCAATTGTGCCGTGAGAGATAATTCGATTACGGTTACTGGAGTGAGCACGGCGGTTGTTTCAGCGGTGGACCGGATTGAAATTTCTAATAACAGCATCTCTAACGCATCAAGGGGGATAGCCCTAACCAACAGTATTGCAATGTATGACCGGATTATTGGCAATAACACCCTAACCGCTTGCGCGATTGGGATTGATGTCCGTGACCGGACCAATATTGTCTGCAACAATACGATTGACGGCGGGGGGATGGGGAAAGGGATAGTAGTTGAGGGCAATGGGCATGTCATTTACGGGAACACGATTGCTAATTGCCTAGACGCGGCCATTGAGGCGGCCAACACGAGCAATTTTGGGATAAGCAAAAACACTATCAGTAGTTCAAATAAGGGGATTAAGATCGAGAACTGCCAAACCGTGCAAGTGAAAGATAATACCATTGGTTCGGCCAGCGGGAGCGGCAGTATTGGCATCTCATATGCCACTGTCACATCGCCTGAAAGCCAGGATAACCTGGTTACCGGCCAGGATACCGCGATTAAATGGGACAACACCACTAATGCTGAATCGCGCTCTGACAAAACCATAAATAATACAACTGACGGAGTTAATTTGTCCAATACGGTCAGCGGCAAGTTCCTTGACCTGTTTTCCCGCCGGAACCAGCAGGATTTAAGGGACAATAGCACCGGCGGCGCCAAAAAAATATTTGGGGCCTACTCTGAAAAAACTTACTTGCGGAACAATATCCAAGATAACCCAGATTATACTATGTTCGATAACTACTTAGGGGAGATCAGCGGGCAAACCTATACCCTATCTGCCCCGGACCTGTCTTTTGCCCGGGTCCGTTTGAATGCCGGCGACCTTTTTATCCGTATGGCGGCGACCGAAAGGTGCGCTTTTAATTATTGGCTGCAGGCCGGGGATAGTGACGTGAGGGCGCGCAGTTTAGGCTCGGTTGAATTAAATCCCAACCAATATGAAAATGCGCGCATGCCCTTAAGGTCCGGGATGGGAATGTTGAAATCGCAAGTTCTTGTCCAAGCGACTGCCAGCGATAATGGCGTCGGCCCTTTTGTTTCCTATCCGGTCACGGTAATTGGGGCGCAGATCGGCTTTGACGACGGGATTACCGGGACAAGATATGCTACCCAAAAAGCATGGAATTCATATACCGGCCGCATTAATAATTTGGGGAGCGCCAGCGACAGTTTTACTGTTAAGCTTATTGGCCCGGATGGACCGATCGACTCCAATGGAAGTTATGTGTTTAAGGTCAGCGGCCAGGATGTTACCAGCCAAGTATTAAGTTCCAGCGGCTACCAGACGGCGGCAATAACGGCCGGCGGGTATCTTCCGATTGAATTGCTGGTTAAACCGGCCGCCGGGGTCAGGAATCTGACTCTGCGGCTTAAAGCGACGTCGGACACGGACAACGTTGATTCGTATGTGTCGGTACTCACTTTTGATACGACCCGTTCGCAAATAAAACCCAACCGCTATGTTACCCCGCAATATGACCGCTCGCGCAAAATTGTTAACATGTCAATTTACCGGGACAGCTCTTCCAGCGGCGCTTCAGCCCAGGCGGCAACCGGCGAAGTTGCTACCATTATCATTTATGATTTATCCGGAAGAGTCGTTTTAAGGCAGGAAACTGCCGTTGTGTCGGGGTATAACACCTCCGAGTTAAATACTTCTTCCTTGGGCAGAGGAAGTTACGTATATCAAGTGGTGATTGGCGGACAGGTCATTGCGCGAGGCAAGATTGCGATTACTAATTAGGTTATGTACTGTTCTGCTTTTTGGAACGCTTATTGCTCCAACGGCATTTGGCGCCGCTATTTCTTTTGATCCCACCCAAATAGGGATCGGCGCCCGCCCGCTGGCGCTGGGCCGGGCCTACTCGGCTTTGGCGGATGATGCCAGCGCCATTTTTATCAACCCTTCCGGTCTAGCTTCCCAAGACGGATTGCGCCTGATTTCCATGTACTCTTCCATTCTTGACGGCAACACCTATTTGACGGCGGGAGCGGCCAATAAATTCCAATTTGGGACCTTGGGTTTAGGATTTATCAATGTTGCCTCGCCAAATATAGAAGTATATGAATGGATCGGCGGGGTGCCGGTAGTGGTGGGCTATATGAACTACAACAGCAGCATCCTGCTTTTGTCGTATGCCAACACTTTTCGCGATGTCATCCAACTGGGAGGCAGTTTAAAAATTTATTCTCAAGGATTTTCCAGCAGTACCATTACCAACGAATCTTCTTCAGGATTAGGATATGATGCTGATTTGGGGATCAAGTTCCATCCCCGCCGCTGGTTGTCGGTCGGCCTTTGCGCCCAAAATTTTATTCCTTCTTCCATGAGCGCAAAATTTACCTGGACAGGGACCGGCGAACCCGAAGACATCCCATCACTGGTTAAAATCGGCCTGGCAGTTAATGTGCTGGGAAAAGACGGGTTGAGACAATTTAAGGATACAACTTTAAAGATTATGGTCGATTATGATACTTCTTCCTATTATGGGAATGAAACGCACCTGGGGCTGGAATTCCAGCCGGTTTTCCCGTTTACCCTGCGCTTGGGGTCGGATAACGGCCGGTTGACGGCGGGGGCGGGGTTTGCCAATGAGGACATCACTTTTGATTATGCTTATAGGAAAATAGAGGGAGCGGAAGAAAAGGTTACCCACGCGGTTTCGGTGGGGTATGTCGGTGGAATGTTTGCCCGCCAGCGGGAAGAAGAAAAAGATAAAGCCGAAAAAAGAGCAAAGAGAGTGATTGAAATCCCGGTTTTTGTGGACGTGCCTAATAATTATTATGCCAAGGAACCGATTGAAAAGCTGGCAGCCCTGGGGATTATCTCCGGATTTGCTGACGGCAAATATTACCCGGACAAGCCAATTACCCGGGCCGAATTGGCCTTATTCTTGTCCCGTTGTCTGCCGGCGGCCAGCCCGCCGGTAAAAGAAAGGATCTATAAGGATGTCCCGCTGGATTTTTGGGCGGCGCCGTTCATTAAAACAGCGGTTGATCAGGGCTGGATAACCGGCTATCAAGACAAGACCTTCCGTCCTAATTGGCCGGTCAGCCAGAAGGAAGCTGGATTAATCTTGGCCCGCTTTGACCGTGTCTATGTTATGCCGCAGACAACAAACGCGGAGAAAGAAGTGACCCGGGCCGAAATTGCCCAGATGCTTTACGGCACTTTAAAAGTGCAAAAAATTATCAAGCAGTCATTTATAAAGGAGAGCAATCTTGATTTTACAAAGTAGAAATGTTATCGTGGGAGGATTAAAAATGAAAGCATTTGTCGGCATTATAGTTTATTTTTTGCTGGGGTTATCAAGTATCGTTTTTGCGGTTTCGCCCGAAGTGACCGGACTGGTCCCAGCTACGATTATCCAAGGATACTTTTTCAACGACCAACAGCCGCTGACCATCAACGGCCGCAATTTTGTTTTGATTTCTACGGTTGAAATCGGGACAGATTCGATCGTTTATTTTTCCAGTGCTGAATCAGACACCACCATCGAAGTATGGGCGTTAATCAGCTCGTATGAAGCAGCGGGCAGCAGCGAAGTAGTTATTACGAATGCTTCCGGCGAACAAGGCAGCGGCTGGTTAAATGTGGTTACGCCGGAAGCGGGACCAACTTTTGAAACTTCTATCAACGGGACGGCATATCAACCGCCCGTGGCCGGGATCCCCTCCACTGAAGTGTCGGCGGAAGGATTTACGGCTTCATTCAATATTTATGCCTCTTCCGCGCCGCTTTCCTGGTCCCTTAGTCGGCTTTCCTTGATCATTAACGGAACTTCCTATCCCATTTCCAGCAGTAATTTTACCCAAATCACTTCAACTTCCGCCGTTGTAACCTGCGAAGTGACGCCTTCCACTCCTTTTACTCAAGGGGCAACTCTCCTCGGCACTTTTTATGCCCAGGACAATTACGGAAATGCCGGTTCCGAATCGCTGGTCTTAGGGGTATGGGAGGATGCAGGAGGGGGGAGTGCGGGGCCGGGCGGCCGCGGGAAAAGCATTCATGATTCAAAACAAAATTGTCCGGTTTATATCAAACCCAAGCCGCGGCCCGAAGACCCGACAAAGAACCGCAGTTATTATCGGCCGGGCAAGGAAGATTTTGACTTCCAGTTAAAGTTAGCGGATTCAAATCTGTATGTGGGAGAGCAAGGAGTGCGGATATTGGGCATTAAAGCCAATGGGCAAAAAATAATTGACTACGCGGTTCCGGGCTCATTTACCAGTAAAAAATCAGTTACT
>JASEHX010000065.1:0-3515 GCA_030018645.1 Candidatus Margulisiibacteriota bacterium
TCGCGGTTCCGATAAATCCCTAGCCCCTTTCGCTAATACCATTATAACTTGTCAAACCCCCCAGGCTCAAGCCCTATTTTTATGCGTCACACAAGAGAGCAGATTTTGTTTTATTTGCAATAAAAATTCTTTTTTGACTTTTTTGCTGGAAATTTGTGAATGGCCTTAAGTTCGGCACGGTCTTAAATTTTGCCTTTTCCCTCGTTTGCTACAATAGAAGCATCTTTTTCAGGAGGTGCTTCTATGTTTAAAGAGTTAAAAGGTTTCGGCGGGAATCTCTTCGAGGCGGTGTTTGCTAAAAATGTCCGGCAAAATTATGCTTCTCATATCCTGGTTAAACTGACCGATTTTGACTGGTCGTTTATTCGGGATGAACTGAAGGGGTACTACAGCAAAGAAGGACAGAACGCTTTTGATCCCGTCCTCATGTTTAAGATCGTTTTCCTTAAGGAAGCCATGAACCTTAACTCCGACTACCAGTTGGAAGAACTGGCTAACCTCCACATCCTTTTCCGCTTTTTCCTGAATGTTTCTTTTGACGATAAATTGCCCGACCGTTCCACCATTATCGTGTTTAGAAATTTGCTGATTGAAAAAGCTCTTTTTGACAAAGCTTTTCATAAAGTTGTTCTCTACGCTCGTGAAAAAGGCTTCCTGGGAGCTTGCCTGGGCGCGGCTGATTCTACCGTGGTTGAAGCCAAAGTCAATCTTTCCCGCTGGGCTAAAAAGAAAGAGGATGACAAGGATGAAGATTACATTGACCGGAACAGCCCGGATAAAGATGCCGCTTTCGGCGCCAAAGGAAAAGAAAAGTTTTACGGCTATAAATCTCACCAGATTACGGATGTCGGCTCCGGTCTGGTAGTGGCGGCTCTTACCACGTCGGCCAATGTCCATGACGTAAAACCCTTCCCGGATTTGCTGGCACTGGGAAAAGCCTTACTGCAAGATGACTTCCTGGCAATTACCGCTGACAAAGCCTACAACGGAAGGGAAAAAGAAATTCAAGCCCTCAATCTCATTGATTTTGTTATTCCCAAAGATAATCAGAAATTCTGGAAGAATTGGAAAGAAAGCAACGATGATTATGTTTACGCCCGGAGCATGCGCTGTATGGTGGAGAGGCCATTTGCCGTTGGTAAGCGCAGTTATCGTTTGAAAAGATCTCGCTACTGGGGATTACTCAAAACCCATGCTCAAGCCCTTTTAACTTACACGGCTTACAACCTTAAGAAGATTTTTGCTGTGCCCATACCGTTGCCCGCGGGAGCGGCGGCGTAAGCCGCCCCAGGGGACAGCTCTGTTTAAAATCAGAAAAATGGAGGTGATGGAAAAGGAAAAACAAAAAATCGAGGCTAAAAACCTTCAAAAAAACACTTGAATCAAAAAATCAGTGGGAAATGTCCTCTTCCTAACCAGTCTCAAGCTAATTCTCCGAAGCCCGAGGACACCCTTTTGTATTCTCCGAAGTCCCGATGAAATCGGGACGAAGGAGAATGCCGCAGGCCGTCCTCCTACGCTCCTCATTTCATTCGGAGCTTCGGAGGACTTACTTAATACAATATTAACCTTTTCCTTGCAAAAGCAATTCCAGATCCACTTTTTAAATACTTTTCGAATGATTCAGCTAATAATCGATTTTCAAAAATCCCTACCCAAACTATAGACCATGGCCCTCGATTTTTTGTATAACCACTCATGTTTTTATTGTGTTCATTTAACCGCCTATTAATATCTGTTGTAAAGCCTGTATAAATTTTACTGTTTTTCGAACTTCTAAGTATATAAACGTAAAATTTCTCTTCCTTATCCACTTCAACCTCTTCAAGCTAATTCTCCGAAGCCCGAGGACACCCTTTTGTATTCTCCGAAGTCCCGATGAAATCGGGACGAAGGAGAATGCCGCAGGCCGGAATTGAACCGGCGACACGCGGATTTTCAGTCCGCTGCTCTACCAACTGAGCTACCGCGGCATATCACACAAAATGACCCGGATGAGATTCGAACTCATGACCCCCTGCTTAAAAGGCAGATGCTCTACCAACTGAGCTACCGGGTCGACGAGTTTTAATGATACCGAAAATCAAATAATTATTCAAGCACCGAAACCGCGGCGGCTAAAACGGTGCTCCAGACCCCGCGCTGGCCGATGGCGCTTTGGGTAATGTGGGTAGTGCGCACGATCTTGTCCGACAGTTTCCACATATCCTGCCGCTCATCCCAACTAGCATCCTGGTCAAAAGGAATACCCAAAGTTGTCGCCAACATTTGGGCCGCAATATCTTCGGCATACTCGCCGCATTCCTCATCGGTAGCTCCGCAGGCCTGATGCTCACTAAGATAACCGTAGGAAGAAGGATCGGCTGGGATAGCCATGCCGACTGAAGCCGAAATTAAACGGTGAGCTTCATCGGTTTGGTTCTTGGCCATGACAATAAATGTAATTTCGCCCGGACGGATCAATTTTAATCCTTGTTCCTTGGAAATTAATTTGCAATTAGGCGGGAAAATACTGGAAACGTGCACATAATTTACGGCTTGGATGCCGGCGTCGCGCAAAGCCATCTCAAAGCTGGCCAGTTTTTCTTTGTGTCTTCCAACCCCCTTAGTCAAAAACATCTTTTGCGGTACGAGTAATTCCATGTATTTATCTCCTTCCAACTTGATTAGTTAACTACCGAAAATTTGAATTTGGTCAGCATCGCGCCGTCGCTTTGATTGGTAATTGTAACAACATAAATACCGTTGCCGATGGATGATCCGGTCTCCAGCCGGCCGTTCCAGGTTACTTTATTGACGCCGGCTGCGCCTCCCTCACTGCCTGAATTATAGGACAATTTTTTAATCCTTTTTCCCGTGCCGTCAATAACATAGAGTATAATACCTGCATTGGCTGAAAGTTCATATTGGAAAGTAACCGTTTGGTCCCTTCGAACGCTAAAGGGACTAGGATAAGCTAAAGCATTACCTACTGTCCTAACCGAACCGGACAGGACTTCAATGGTTGATACTTCGGTAACCGTCATTGGGATTCCTATTAAACCGCTCGACGAAGCCATTACGGAAAAAGTATGACTGCCCGCTGGCAGGATTTCATCTACAGTGTACTCTAAATTCATTGAACTGATCTGGTCGTCCGAAGCGTCGGCGCCAAAGGCATAGGTCTTTTGCGTTATATTCTGCGCTGTCAAATTAAGCGTCCGGCTGGAAGAGGTGCCGGCATCAATCACAATCGAATAATCGCTGACACTAGCGGCCAAGGTATACGGTGATGCAATCGAGACGGTTATTTTTATGGTTGGCCGGGCAGCAATAACAAAAGCTTTTCCCTGGGCAACAGATGTTGACTGGTAAGCACGGTTATTAAAATAAGTTTTTACGGTTGGTGACGGCTCCGGCACCCTCGGTATTGTCGCAGTGGTAGTTGTTGTGGTCGTAGTTGTGGTGGTTGTACTGGTAGTAGTAGTTGTAGTAGTTGTTGTAGTAGTTGTTGTAGTTGTAGTAGTTGTTGTAGT
>JASEHX010000065.1:3615-7414 GCA_030018645.1 Candidatus Margulisiibacteriota bacterium
GTAGTTGTAGTAGTTGTTGTAGTAGTTGTTGTAGTTGTAGTAGTTGTTGTAGTGGTAGTAGTGGTAGTGGTGGTAGTGGTGGTTGTGGTTTCTTCGGTACCAGAGGCGGCTAATGTGCTTGAGGTAGTTGCTGTGGTTGTGGTTGTTTCTTCTGTACCAGCCGGTAAGGTGCTGGTTGTCGTTGAAGTTTCGGTGGTGGTAGTCGTAGTGGTCGTCGTCGTTGTTGTTGTTGTGGCAAGCATATATATGCCGCCAGATTCCAACGTTGTCGAAAAATTATTCGCTACTCCAACAACGGGAACGCCAATTATATCTTGCAAAATATAACCCGCCGCGGTTGCCGTGCCGCTGCCTCCTAATCCATTCCCCACCTCCAGTGAGATGCCACCCCCGCCCATCAAAGCATAGATCGACGGGGCCAGTCCAATAACTAATGCCAGTATTACAAAAAATCTATTTCGCTTCTTCAACAACAATCGGATGCTCCTTGGCGTATGTATCTTGTCTAATACCGGTTACCTGCCAGCTGACTCTCATCCCCGCTTTCCCGCCGGCAATCATAAAAGTATTATTTTGAATTTCCTGCTTAACGTAAACGGGGGCATATTCACTCAAAGTAGTTAGTTGATAACGGTAATCTTTATTCAAGGCCTCAAAATAAGCGGGAAGTTTAATTATTGCTTCTCCCTTATCATCTAATACCGCAACCCCGTCATAGATATTTTTCATGTCGGGAGATTCCATGGCCGCATGGCGAAGAATTTTATTTTGGGGATCAAGCGGATGATCAATCACAAAACTTTTTGCTCCAGGAACACTTAAATTGGTAGCCGTCAACGTTCCTGAAACATAAGCGTTTCCTTCAACTGTTATATTTCCCACAAACTTACCAGCATAACCGGTAGCGCTCCTTCCTAACACTCCTATGCCAATCCGACTGTATCCCTGCACTCCAGTTCCCGCCGTTTCAACACTGCCACAAACCCCCATTCCACTAAGAGAAGCAGATGTGCCATAAACGCCGTATCTTTCCCTGCCATATCCAAATACCCCTGTTTCACCTGTTCCGTAAACTCCAATACCACTTGCCCCTTGCGCCCAACCATAAACGCCGTATCCTAGTGTCCCTTTGCTGGTTCCGTATACTCCGTAATTGGCATTTCCTCCTCCCCAACTTGAATAACCATAAACACCCACACCCCCCCGGCAATTGGATTGTCCAACAACACCGTACCCGTACGAAGCAGCAGCATTAGTTGAAGCTAGGCCATAAATTCCTCGACCGGTAGTGCTTTTTGTTTCCCCATAAACGCCAATGTTGGCGCCCGAGCCAAATATTGCCGTATTTGACGAGCTTTCTACACTTAGTGACCCGCTAATTTTTTTGTCGCCCGTGGTTAACGCTGCCGCGTACGGGGCGGCGGTCATTTGCTGGCGGGGGGAAAGAGAAGTGCTCCCAACCGCCACTTCCATCCAGTAATCACGATTAAAATCTAACCCGCTGGAACTGCAGTCGATAGTGGTTGAGAAAAAGCCGTTGGAATCCGGCGTAACAGAAGCCGCACTGGAGGTCCAAAGGGCTACCCCCCCTGTTGCAGAATCATAAATGCTGAAGGTAACCGTTGTCGCTATGGTGATCGGCACTCCGCTGGCATCGGTTAACCTCCCTTGGAAGCTAATGATAGGTGAAGCATTGGCCCAAACGGCACAAGCAACAAGATACAAGATGCAAGATACAAATATAATCTTTTTAAACATAATTTTCTCCTCCCTTTAATACGTGTCCCAATTTAATATTTGCGTCGCTAAAATGGTCTGCATAAACCGGGTCTTGGAAAGCATTTCAACCACTTCGGACCGCGTCAGGTTCCGGGCTGGCTGGAACGGCCGGCCGGCTAAATAATCCAGCAAGCCCGCCCGCGAAGCGCCGGAAATAATCTTGGCCGCCCAGAAGCGGGAATTAACGTCCACAAACTGCATGTGGTAGGCCTCTTCTGAAATGCCGGCAAAGCGGGCGATCATGGCCAACCCTTCGGCACGGTCCACATTTTCCGCCGGCTTAAAACTGCTGTCCGCATACCCTTTGGCAATACCCAATTTCACCGCTTCGTCAATATATTTGGCCGCCCAATGTTTGGGCGATACGTCGCTAAAGCTGACTTCCAGATATCCAGCAACCTCGCGGCTGACCACTAATCCCCGGGCTTTCATCAGTACCGCGCACATTTCCGCCCGCGAAATATTGCCTTCTGGTTTAAATGTCCCGTCCGGATAGCCGGCCATTATCCCCTGCATGGAAAGCAAGGAAACCGGCTGTGCCACCCAGTAATCAGACGGCACATCCGGGAAAGAAACCAGGCGTAATGCTTTTAGCTTGGCATCAACAATCTTCTGCCCCTTTTCAGAGAGGGCCACAATTTTAACGGCGTTTTTACCGACATTCAAGGCAATATCGGTTTTAAATTCGCCGCGCAGATTAAATTTAATGGGATTATTATTGATGACCAGCAAATAGACATTGGGATCATTGACTTTCCCGCAGATTTGCACACTGCCTTCATAAGTAACCAAATGATCAATCGGACAAATAATTTCAAGCGGCAGTTTCAGTGTCCCTTCCGGCAAAAGTCCGTAACTTAAAGAAACATACTGATTGTCAATGTTTGAAGCCCCGGTAAAAGTGTGGTAAGCGTAATCAAGCTGGAAGCCTTCAATGTTCAGGCCGACCCCGTAGGCCAGATCGGTGCCGGCAACCAGATTGCCGCTGGTGTCACTGCCGGCATCTTGGTCCAGCGCTGTCCGCACCGCCAGCATAGGAACGGGACACCACTCAAGGCCGGCGTGCCAACAGAGAGGATAATTGCTGATGGTCGGATGCAGGTCAAGGTCAATCATTATTTCCAATCCCTGGTTAAAAAATTGGCGCAAACTATTGTTGTCGCCAAAAATCCTAAATACCGATCCTGCTTCAAACACCATCGGATACGATTCGCTGTAGCCGCCGGCATAATTTAATTTCCCTCCCCAGGAAGACGGCAAAGCATTTTGCAAAGCAGCTCCAAATTTCATCCATTTCGCGGGCGGATAAAACTTCAGGCCAAAATCCAATTCCTGGCCGGAGGCCAAACCTGACCCTCCCGCAATACCGTCCCCAGCAATTGAAGTTTGGAATAATTTGGCATTGACGCCGTAAGAAAAAAGATTTGCAAAAGGCAGCCGATCGAAAAATATCGTTTTCTTAAGATCGTTGGCATAAGACAAAACTACAGCTTCATTGCGGTTTTCCATAGCCGCCTGAGAATAATCGTAAGTGTAAGTCGGGTCGCTGGGATCGGAGCCGGATTCAATAGTCGTACCGTAAACACCCCCGATGTAATAACCGGTATAGCCCGCCCCTAAAACCCCATACTGCATGGGGTAAAAACCGGCAAAAGAAAGGTAGCCGTAATCCTCCAAAAATTTGCCGGACATGGTGGTAACCTGCCAGTCATCCGCGTCATTTAATCCGGCCGGATTGGTAAAGATGGAAGCCGCGTCGTCGGCTAACCCAATGTAAGCTTTTCCCAGCCCAAGGACGCGGGCACTGGGAATATTGCGGGTGGGATCAATGGCTGTATAATCCGCCTCGCTGCAATTACACAACCAGACAGAAAAAAATATTACCAGATAAATAAATTTGCGCATGCGCGACCTATCTAATTGGCATTAAACATCACGTTTGATCTTTGCAATATTTCCCCTGAAGCCCGATCGATTACCACAATGGTTACTAACCCGCTTCCTGCTAACCGGCTAACAG
>JASEHX010000066.1 GCA_030018645.1 Candidatus Margulisiibacteriota bacterium
AATCGATCTTTTCCAGGGTAATCAAAACTACTACAAATCAAATTGTTGACCACCAAATGCGGCACGGATGGCTAATAAACCCCTTAAACAACGCAAAAACTGATGATGTGTTGGCCTGCTTTATGAAAGGGCCGCGAACCTTTTGCGGAGAAGACACCGCTGAAATTTACTGCCACGGAGGACCAGCCGTCCTGTCAATGGCCTTGCAAATAGTCATAGAACAAGGAGCCCGGCTGGCGGAAAGAGGCGAATTTTCAAAGCGAGCTTTTTTGAATGGGAAAATAGACCTAGCACAGGCAGAGGCAATCCTTGATTTGATAAAAGCCCCAGTTAAGGAAAGTGCCGGAACCGCCATTGAACAGCTTAGGGGAGGGCTCTCGAGGACGATTAATGAGATTAAGGGCGAAATGGTTAAAATAAGCGCGAAAATTGAAGCCGGGATCGACTTCCCGGGTGAGCAAGAGGGAGAAGAAGGGGCAGGGCAGGAAATAGAGAAATTGATAATCAAAGTTGAAGCATTAATTAAAACGGCCGATTATGGAAGAATCTACCGGGAAGGGTTGGCGGTGGCAATTGTGGGCAAGCCCAACGTAGGGAAATCAAGCCTACTAAACAGCTTGGTGGGCAGCGAGCGAGCAATTGTTTCCTCTTTGCCGGGGACGACCCGAGACACGATAGAAGAGCAAATTTGCCTGCATGGGATGCCGATAAGGGTTGTGGATACAGCCGGGATTCGTCACCCAAAAGATGAAGCCGAAGGTTTTGGGGTTGAACGAGCAAAACGAGAATTAGATGCGGCTGAATTTGCGATAGTCGTTCTAGACGGCTCAAATGGCATTGGCGAAGAGGACAAAAGAATCCTCGAACTATCGGCAAAGGGGCGAGGGATTGTGCTAATTAATAAAACTGATTTGGGGATTAAAATAACCTGTGATATAATCAAGCCGTTCGCCGAAAATAAGCCAATCTTTTTTGCGTCGCTTTTAAAGGGGGAGGGGGTAGAGGAACTAAAGAAGGGAATATACGACGAGACCCTGAAGCAAATAGGGCGGCCGGCAGAAGGTGCCTTGGCTATCAATGCTCGGCACAAGGAATGCCTGGCAAGGGCGCAAGAGAGCTTACATGAAGCGAAACAGGAGCTGGAAGGGGAAGGCCCAAGGGAGGAGATTTCAAGGCATTTAAAAGCGGCAGTTATGGCGGCAGGAGAAATTTCGGGGGAGGAGGTCTCCGATGAAATTATTAATGCCATCTTTGATAAATTTTGTATTGGGAAGTGAGGGGAGAAGGCAAGGGCGGGCAAGGGGAGGCAAAAGAAAGCTGTGGATAAGGATGTGGATAACAATATGGTTAAAATAATTGATGGAAAAGAGGAAGCGGCAAGGATTAGAGAAGAGATTAGGATTGAAACCGAAGAGTTAAAAAGGGAAAAAAGGATAGCCCCGGGATTGAGGGTTATACTAGTGGGGGATGACCCCGCGTCACAGGCTTACGTTAGAAATAAAGAGAAGGCCAGCGCGGAAGCGGGGATTGACGGGCAAACCCTGCGCTATCCCGCGTCAATTACGGAAAACGAGCTTATTTCCGTCGTAAAAAAATTGAATAGTGATCCTGTGGTTGACGGATTACTGGTCCAATTGCCTTTGCCTAAGGGAATGAACACCCAAAAAGTGCTTGATGCGATATCTTATGAAAAAGATGTTGACGGTTTAAGCCCACTAAACATGGGCAAATTACTAAGGGGCGAAAACCCGTTATTTGTGGCCTGTACGCCGAAGGGAATAATGCATTTAATCTTATCCACAGGGATTGAATTGAAAGGGAAGGAAGCCGTTGTGGTAGGGAGAAGCAACATTGTAGGCAAGCCAATGGCGCTTTTACTGCTTGAGAAGCATGCGACGGTCACGATCTGCCACTCTCGGACCAAGGACCTTGGGGAGGTATGCCGGAGAGCAGACGTGTTGGTTGCGGCTGTGGGGTTTCCAGAGCTAATCAAGGGCGATATGGTCAAGGACGGAGCAATTGTAATTGATGTTGGGACCAATAGGGTTGATGGGAAGTGGGTAGGGGATGTAGAGTTTGAGCCGGCCAGCAAAAGGGCCTCTTTTATCACTCCAGTACCGGGCGGGGTAGGGCCGATGACGATTGCGATGCTACTAGAGAATACGCTAATAGCTGCGAAAAGAAGAGCGGGGATAATTTAATTTGCGTTAATCTGCGATAATTGGCGTAAATACACGGAATATGCGACTCATGGTCCTTCGAGTTAATTAGCGAATATGAAATTCGTGAAAATTTGCGTTTTTGCAATTTATCTAAATATCCGCACCAAATCATTAACCGTCACCACTGCAATTAGGCCGAGGAAGGCGAGAAAAGAAAAGTAGTGGATTTTATTCTCCAGCTCAATATTAATGGGCTTTTTACGGATGGCTTCGATCAGGATGAAAACCAGGCGGCCGCCATCTAGGGCGGGGATAGGAAGCAGATTAAAAACCGCCACATTTATGCTAAAGAACGCCAAAAACTGCATGAAGGAAGCGAAGCCCATTTGCGCAGATTGGCCGGTTATTTGTGCTATCCCAATTGGGCCGGCTAGGTCAGAGAGGGCAAATTTCCCCAAAAGAAGCTTACCAAATAATATAATAATAGTAAGGGTTAGACCAAGCGTTTCTTTAAAAGCAATGTAAATAGCAGACAATGGACTAACCATTTTGGAGATCGGCTTTAATGAAAACCCAAGCAGGCCAACCTTCATCTTTTTGTTTAATAAGGGAGCGGCCTTAAAAGTTAATGTTTTGCCATCCCGCGCAACGGCAAGAGTTAATGTTTTGCCGGCGCTTTGATGGATAATTTTTATGGCTGACAGCGGGTCTTTAAAGGTTTGCCGGTTTATAGAAAGGAGGAGATCCCCGGGCATTAGGCCGGCTTTAGCGGCGGGGGAGCCGGGTGTAATTGTCGCAATTTCATTGGAAATGCCCGCCGGAACCCCAGAAAACATGAAGATAACGGCAAAAACAAGAAAGCCCAAGAACAGGTTCATCAAAGGGCCGGCCAGAATAGAAATAAACTTGGCAAAAGGGGATTTGTTATAATATTTTTCGCTTTCCGGCGTTTCTTTCTCCCGCGGGTCTTCTGTTTCCAGGCCGGCAATAGCAACATAGCCCAGAATAGGGATCAGATTAACTTTGTACAAAGTGTTATGGAAAGTAAATTTGAAAAGGGTAGGGCCGTAGCCAATCCCAAACTCATGGACGCGAATACCGCAGCGCTTGGCAAACAGCAGATGGCCTCCCTCATGCACTAGCGTGATAGCCAAAAAAACCAAAACGAAGGCAACGATGGTAATTAACATAATTTTTCAATCTCCTCTGCCAGTTTAGTGGCTTTTAGGCCGGCTTCGCCGTCCACCAAGGGCGACGAACCGGTTTTGATCGCTTTAACAAAATTAACAATCTCGGCCGTTAGCTGATCTTGCGCATTAACAAAATGAAGGCTGGGGGCAATTTGTTGCAGGTTGCGGACGTAGATCCGTTTGTTTAACAGGTCGGCCTCAATTAGTCCGCTTTCGGCTGCCACTATTATTTTTCTTGTTTTAATGCCAAAAACACGATCGGCTTGCACTTTAACAATTATACCGGAATGAAGGAAGATGGTCGCTGAAACGCGGTCTAGCATATCACTTTTGACCTTCTCCCCAGAGGCCTTTAATTCTTCAATGGCATCGTGCGGGAAAAGCGCCAAAAACAAATCCAGGTCATGGATCATCATATCTTGGATGACATTAGCATCGCCAATTCTTTCTGGGAAAGGGCTAAAACGGTTAATGTTAACGCCGAGGATCTTTTCATGGCGCAGGATTTTTTGCAGTTCTTGAAAAGCCGGATTAAAACGCTCAATTAGCCCAACCGCCAAAACTTTATTTCGATCTTTGGCCAAGGCGGCCAATTTCTCGCCTTGTTCGGAATTCGCCGCAATGGGCTTTTCAATTAGCAAATGTTTTCCATCCTTGAGGCATTCAAGCCCGATTTCAAAATGGGTTTGGGTAGGGGAGGCAATAATTAATGCGTCAACCAAAGGGAGCAGAGCATGATAATCTTGGAAAAATTTGATGCCGTATTGTTCGGCTGCTTGTTTCGCTGTTTCAGCCGAAACATCGGCCAGGCCAATTAAATTAACGCCCGGCAAGAGCGAGCAAAGGCGGACATGATGTTTGCCCATTACGCCGGCGCCGATGACGCCGATTTTTAACCCGCGGCCTTTGATCATTTTGCGCAAAACTCTTTAATAGCGGAAGAAACGAAAGCAATCTCTTCCGGGGTTAATTCCGGGAAAATAGGCAGGGAAAGAACTTCTTTTTGGGCGCTTTCGCTTTCCGCAAAAGATTGCCCGCTTGACAGAAAAGGTTTTTGCTGGTGGAGAGATAAAGGATAATAAATCATGGAGGGGATTCCTTTTTGAGATAGAGAATCTTTGAGCCCGTCCCGATTTTTAACCCGGACAGTGAATTGGTTATAAGTGTGTTTTGTGTTCGAGGGCTCAACGGGGAGGGCAAGGCCTTTGATGTTATTCAGAGCGGAACAATAAAAGGATGCATTTTTCCGTCGAGCTTTACTATAAGAATCAAGCAAGGGAAGCTTAACCCTTAAAATTGCGGCTTGCAGTTCATCCAACCGGCTGTTGTAGCCAATAATATCGTGATAATAAGTTTTACGACTGCCGTGCATGCGCAAAACGCGAACTTCTTCAGCCATTTTTTCATCATTGGTCGTGATCATGCCGCCATCGCCAAAACAACCCAGGTTTTTCGTCGGGAAGAACGAAAAACAGCCGGCATCCCCAAAAGCTCCCGTTTGCCGGCCGTTCAAAGTTGCCCCGGTCGACTGCGCGCAATCCTCGATCGCCTTGAGGCCATGTTGATTAGCAAACTGCATGATTTCATCCATGGCGGCCGGCAGACCAAAGAGATGCACCGGCAAAATCGCCTTTGTCTTCTTGGTCAGCTTCATTGCTAGTTTAGAAGGGTCAAGATTAAAAGTGTCTGGTTGGATATCAACAAAAATCGGCGTTGCCCCGCAATATGCGATTGCTTCCGCAGTAGCAACAAAGGTAAAGGGAGGAAGTAAAACTTCATCGCCTTCTTTTATGCCGCAAGCGCGCAGTGCCAAATGCAAAGCGTCTGTCCCAGAGGCCACAGCCACTGCATATTTAGTGCCGATGTAGGCCGCAAATTCTTTTTCAAGTTCGGCCACATTAGGGCCCAGGATGTAGCGGCCGGAAGAAATGACGGCTTGAACTGCGGCGTTAATTTCTGACTGCACGGAATGATTTTGTCGGGTAATATCGAAGAAAGGGACAGGCATAATTAATTATACCATTTCTTCGGGACTTTTGATTAGGTATTCATTTTTATTATGAATTTCATTTACAGACCCGCAGAAAGGACAAAGATGTTCGTTTCGGACCATTTCCAGGTTATCAAAGTTTGATTTACTCATTGATATGCCAGCACTAAAATCTTTTTTACAGCGCAGGCATTTTATAAAAAGCACAACAGAGGGAGAAAAGGAATTATGCTTATATCTTAAATATTCGTCTTTGTAGTTTGCAATATAGGAAGGAAGGACCTCTCGATTCCGGATTAATGGTTCAAGATCAGATATAAAGGCCGATTTGTGCTTCGTCACAAAATCTTCTACCTTTGCGTCTATCCGCTTTTCTATCTCGGGGAGAGGGAAAGATCTTGTTTCGCCCAGCATTTGCGAAAGCCGCTCAATATTTGGCCGTGCTCCCATTTTCACAAACCATAAAAGGTCAAAAAAATCCCTCCCTTTAACGCTTTCTTTGTTTTCTTTTCCCTTTCGATATTCACGCATAAGCACGGCATGTAGTTTGCCGGCCATCAGGCAAGGTAGGTCATAATGGCGGGCGGCAAAATTAAAGCCATGCACGCTTTTTGAGGTCGTGTTGGTTGTAAAGCGGCGCGATGGGTTGGGGGACAAATCAATTTTAACCAGCAAAATATCGCTCCTATCGCGATACAACAGCCCAAGCTTACTTAATACGGGGAATTTTAATAATATTTGCCCGCCTTTCTGTTTGATTGATGTTTGCAGATCCGGATACTTATATCGCGCGGCAAAGAAAGCTTTTGTTTCCTTTGCCAATGCTTCAGGGTCAATAAGTTCAAGATAATCAAAATCAATATCTTCTGATAGCCGCTCCAGCCCAAAAAAATGCCGCAGGCAGGTGCCGCCGGTAAAGATCAGGTTCTTCATGTGCTCTGGGTGGGTATAAATAAAATATAGAACATATATTTGAAGGTGTTCTTTTAAAGCGTTTTGGATAAAAGGCGCTATTTGCCCCTTTTCCTTTTCATCTTGGACAATCTTTTCCAGCTCTTTGATAATCACATCCCCCCCTTTACGAAATTAGCAAGGCAAAGGTATTTTTTTAAGCCGGCCTTGTTCGTGTACCGCGCAAACTCAATTGCATCGCTTTTTAAAAAGCCGTCAAGGTTCAGGCGGAGCGAAGAGAATTCTTCTTTTGTTATCTTAGGGAGAGGTCTAAATTTGAAATAAAGATAATCGAAAAGCGCCTTTGCTTTCGTGGCAATTTTAACCTGATAGCCTCCTTTTTCAATAAGATCAAATCCGGTGAAAAGGGGCTCTTTGATATTTCGATAGCTAAACCTCCCCAGCTTATTTGAATAACTATTTTTACTTTTCAACGTAACGGAGGTGAATGAATATACCGCCTCTGTGAGCATCCCATAGCTTTGGAGGACATATTCCAAGCTAAGGTAGGAGGGCTCCCGCAGTTTATTGGCAATGAATTCTAGGTAAATTTCCTTATTCTCACGGGAAAGCAGATAATTATTGGTAACATAGAAGCCGTTTTTGAGCTTTATAATCTGCCCCTGTTTTAACCAACGCTTGATGTTGGCATAAAGGCTATTATCGCTAAGCTCAATAAATTGCCGAAGAGTGCTTTTGTCAAAGTAGCTTAAACCCTCAAGCAGTTTCAGTTTTTGGACTTGATTCATAATTGGTATATATTATATGCCAATTTCAGATTAAGTCAAGGGGGCGCGTATAGATTTGGCGGTTAATTCTTTAGCAATTCGTAGCTGACCAAGCCCCGCTCCAGGATTTTCTTGGTCACATTGTTTTCGGGGATTTCGTAGACGATAACCGTTTCTTCCTGGTAGAGGTTCATGGTTTTGCATTTGGGGCATTTAACTTCCACCTTGCTGCCTTCGGCAACCTTGGCCAGCAGACGGTGGCAAAACTTACAGCGAAAATCTTTCATGCTTTTTCTCCTAATTTGTTATCGTACGTGTTTTCAGGAAATTTCACATTATCTTACAATAGGTTGATAAATTTTAGGGGGTATACTATGGGA
>JASEHX010000067.1 GCA_030018645.1 Candidatus Margulisiibacteriota bacterium
TTCTCAATTTAGCAGAGTGTGGGAAATTCCTTCGTGTATGAATAATGCGGGTTATGATTGCGGAAATATTCGAAGCAATCCGCAAAATGCTTATAGTGCCTGATAAACCAGCAAGAAAAATGGGTTTTGTCGTAAATAGAGAGAACGAATCATAATCAATTAATAAGTAGGAATTATAATATTGGATCTTGAGATGGATTTGTTAAAATTCCAGAGACAAGACTAATTAATTTGTTAGGAACGAATATTTCTTTAACAATTTGTTTGCCTTCTGGAAGATTTTGTATAATTTTCTTGCTTTGTTTCGCAAGTTTAATTATTTCTTCTTTTGGTGTATCTATTGGTACCGTAAAAGTATCCCTTAATTTTCCATCAAGTTGTGCCGCATATGTAATTTCTTCGTTTCTAACTAGTTCCGGATCATATTTAGGCCAGGGCTGCAGATGGATACTGTCTTTGTTGCCCAAAAGATGCCAAAGTTCTTCTGTCATGTGCGGAGCAAAGGGCGATAATAAAACAAGTAAATGACGAATGACGAAATCAGAATGACGAAGAAATGAATCATCATCTTTAACCTCATATAAATAGTTTGTAAATTCCATCATCTTCGCAATAGCTGTGTTGAACGAAAACCGTTCAATGTCTTCTGTAATGGCCTTAATGGTTTGATGCAGCTTGCGTTCCATATCCCTCACCCCGTTTACATTGAGGCTTGCCCCCCCTCTCCCAGTGGGAGAGGGGCAGGGGGTGAGGGCCAATCTCCACACTCGGCTCAAGAATCGATAGCTCCCCTCCACTCCCTTATCCGACCATTCCAGTTCTTTTTCGGGCGGAGAGGCGAAGAGAATAAATAATCTAGCCGTATCAGCGCCGTATTTTTCAATGATGGCGTCTGGGTCGACCACGTTGCCTTTGGACTTGCTCATTTTGGCGCCGTCTTTGACCACCATTCCCTGCGTCAATAGGTTTGTGAAAGGTTCATCAGAACTAATTAATCCTTCATCATACAATACTTTGGCAAAAAAGCGAGAATAGAGCAGATGCAAAATGGCGTGTTCGATCCCGCCAATGTATTGGTCAACCGGCATCCAATGATCCACTTTATCTTTGGCAAAAGGTGCAGCCGAATTTTTAGCATCGCAATAGCGGTAGAAATACCAGGAAGAACAAATAAAAGTATCCATGGTGTCAGTTTCGCGTTTGGCCGGCCCGCCGCAACTTGGACAAGGAGTGTTTACAAAATCGGTTGCTTGTTTAATGGGGGATCCGCCCGTGCCGGTAAATTTAATATTCTTAGGCAGTTTTACGGGAAGATCTTTTTCTGGCACCGGAACCATTCCGCATTTATCGCAATAAATAATGGGGATCGGAGCGCCCCAATAACGCTGGCGGGAAATAAGCCAATCCCGCAGTTTGTAATTGATCTTCCTTTTAGCAATCCCGCGTTTTACGAGGATTTCACCGATTTCATCCGAAAGCGGGGCATTGCTCACCGGTAAATTGTGCACTTTGGCAAATTCGGCGTCCCGCTCATCATGTGCTGGAACAGCCATAACGGCGCCGGTACCATAGCCCATCAAGACATAATCCGAGATCCAGATGGGGATTTCTTCACCGTTAGCCGGGTTAATCGCGTAAGCTCCAATAAAAGCGCCTTCTTTGCCGGTGCTTTCGGCCCGTTCGTTTTGGGTTTCATGTTTTACTTTTTCGCGGAAGGCTTTAACCCCGTTCTCAAATTCGGTTCCTTTGGTTAATTCGTCCACCATCGGATGTTCGGGCGCCATTACCATATAGGTTACTCCGAAAATGGTGTCTGGGCGGGTGGTATAGATGGTTAGGTCGTAGGTCGTAGGTCGTAGGTCGTTATTCTTTAACCCAAACTTAACCTCCAACCCTTCCGATTTCCCAATCCAATTCCTCTGCATGGTCTTAACTGATTCCGGCCAGCCGTTTAATTTATCGATATCTTGCAAGAGGCGCTCCGAGTAATCGGTGATCTTTAAAAACCATTGCTCGAGCGGCTTTTCGTCCACCTGGGTGCCGCAGCGCCAGCATTTGTCTTCTTTGGCTTGCTCGTTGGCCAGCACGGTTTGGCAGGCGGGACACCAATTAACCGTCGCTTTTTTGCGGTAGGCCAAACCCCGGTTGAAGAATTTCAAAAATAGCCATTGGGTCCATTTGTAGTAGTCCTCTTTGCAAGTGGTAACTTCCCGCTCCCAGTCATAACTTAAGCCCAGGCGCTTTAATTGCGCGGTCATATGTGCAATACACTGGGCGGTCCACTCGGCGGGATGAACGCCATGGGCAATGGCGGCATTTTCGGCCGGCATGCCAAAGGCGTCCCAGCCAATGGGGTGGAGGACTTCGAAGCCTTGCATCCTTTTGAAGCGCGCCACCACGTCGCCAATGGCATAATTGCGCACATGGCCCATGTGGAGGTTGCCCGAAGGATAGGGGAACATGACGAGGGCGTAATACTTGGGAAGATGGTTAGATGGTTGGATGGTTAGATTGCTAGTTTGGTAAAGCTTTTGTTTGTCCCATTCGGCTTGCCATTTGGGTTCGAGCTGGGAGGGATTGTATTCGGTCATTTCTTATTCGGTTTTTTCTTGGGCGGCTCTTTTTTTTCTTTAACTTCTTTTGCAGCTGATCTTTCTTTTTCTTCCGGGGGTAGTTTGGCCGGGAAGCAGACCTTGGCGACGGTGCCGACTTTTTCAAAGCACAATTCTCCGTCTTTGGCATCGGCGCGCACTTTATCGCCCGGTTTGAACTTGCCGTCGATGATCTGATTGGAAAGCGGGTTTTCAATGAGCCGCTGGACCGCGCGGCGCAAGGGGCGGGCGCCAAACTTGGGCTCAAACCCTTCTTTAACAATTACTTCTTTGGCGGCATCGGTGACTTCCAATTCCATTTCCTGGTTTTTAACCTGCTTTTGGACATCTGAAATTAACAAGCCGGCAATTTGTTTAAGTTCGGCTTCGGTTAATTGATGGAAAACAATAATCTCGTCAATGCGGTTTAAAAATTCGGGGCGAAATTCTTTTTTCATAGCATCCAGCACGGTCTCTTTCATCTTGTCGTAGGTCGCTTCGCGATCTTCTCTGGCCATAAAGCCAATTGGCCCCTGGTTGGCAATCATTTTCTGCCCAATATTGGAAGTCATAATGATGACCGTATTTTTAAAATCAACCACGTGGCCTTTGGCATCGGTCAGGCGGCCGTCATCTAAAATCTGCAAGAAGACGTTAAATACATCCGGATGGGCTTTTTCGATTTCGTCGAAGAGGATGACAGAGTACGGTTTGCGGCGGACGGCCTCGGTTAATTTGCCGCCTTCTTCGTAGCCAACATAACCGGGAGGGGCGCCGATGAGGCGGGAAACGGTGTGTTTCTCACCGAATTCCGACATGTCGATGCGGATCAGGGCATCTTGGGTGCCAAATAAAAATTCAGCCAGGCGGCGGGCAACTTCAGTTTTACCGACCCCCGTTGGTCCGGCAAAAACAAATGAACCCACCGGCCGCTCGGGCGGCTTTAGGCCGGCTCGTCCGCGGCGGATGGCCTGCGAAATGGCTTGGATGGCGTCGTCTTGCCCGATCACGCGCTTATGCAATTCATCTTCCATGTGGCGCAGTTTTTCAGTTTCAGCGGCGGTCAGTTTTACGACTGGAATCCCGGTCCAATCGGAAACAATTTCGGCGATATCGTCTTCAGAGACCATGGCTTCCACTTGGCCGGTATCGCTCTTATAGGCGTTTTCCATTTCTTTCAGCTTGGTTTCGGCGTGAGCGATTTTATCGCGCAGTTTGGCGGCTTCTTCGTATTTTTGCGCCGCGAGTGCGGCTTCTTTTTCACGGAAGGCCTTTTCCAGCGCTTTTTTCATGGCCTGGATATTCTTGGAAGGCGACATGGTGCGCAAGCGCACTTTGGCCGCGGCTTCATCCATCACGTCAATGGCTTTATCCGGCAGGAAGCGGTCGGTTATATAACGGTCAGCCAGGGAGACGGCGGCAATGAGGGCCGCATCGGGGATTTTTACTTTATGGTGGGCTTCATAGCAGTCGCGGATCCCTTTTAAGATCTCAATGGTCAATTCGACGCTGGGCTCATTGACATACACCGGCTGGAAGCGGCGCTCTAATGCCGCATCTTTTTCAATATACTTGCGGTATTCATCGACGGTCGTTGCGCCGATGACTTGCAGTTCTCCGCGGGCAAGAGAAGGTTTGAGCATATTACCAGCGTCAATGGCTCCTTCGGCTCCGCCAGCGCCAACTAGAGTATGCAGTTCATCAATAAAAAGGATGATCTTCCTTTTTTTAGCTAAAATTTCTTCCAGGATTTTTTTTACCCGCGCTTCAAACTCGCCGCGATATTTGGTGCCCGCTACCATGCCGCCCAGATCAAGCGCAATCACTTGTTTATCTTTAATAACTTCGGGGACTTCGCCTTTAATAATCCTTTCCGCCAGGCCTTCAACAATGGCGGTTTTCCCAACTCCCGGGTCGCCCAAAAGAACAGGATTGTTTTTCGTCCGGCGGGAGAGGATGCGAATAATGCGCTCCACTTCTTTTTCGCGGTCAATGACGGGATCCAAGGTTCCTTCACGCGCCATGGCAGTGAGATCGCGGCCAAAAGTTGCCAGCGCCGGTTTTGCCCTTTGCGGAGGGGCGCCCAATCCCATTCCCGGAAAACCAAACATGGCTTCCGGCCCGCCTTCCATCCCTTCGGGCTGTTCAAAATCTCCAAAGTCTTCTTCGGGATAGCCGGTTTCCCCTCCAAGCGCTTTTTCAGCTTCGACGATAATTTCCCTGGCTACCTTGTCAAAAGTTATTTTCCGTTTGTGTAAAGCTTGAGCGGCAATGCTTTCGCCTTCGCGGATAACGCCGAGTAAAATATGTTCGGGACCGACATAGTTAAAACCCAGCTCGCGGGCGCCGCTGTAGGCCAGCTCCAGCACTTTTTTAGCGCGGGGGGAAAGAACGATCTTGTCCGGCGAGCCTTCGCCGTGGCCGATTAACGATTCAACGTCGGAAAAAAGATTGACCAAATCTACGCCCAACGTTTGCAGGACTTTGGAAGCTTGTCCTTCATCTTTTATTAGTGCCAGTAATAGATGTTCGGTGCGGACATGGTCGTGACCTAAACGTTTTGCTTCTTCAGAAGCTAATTGCAGTATTTTCTGGGCGCCTTCCGAAAAATATTCATAGAAACGTTCAGTCGGGCGGCGTTTAAATAACGACGCAAAGATGTCGGGGAATTCAAAAAAGCCCGGGAAGCCAAAGTCATCAAGATTCGGCCCGGCAAAAGGAGCGCCGCCGGCGCTGATTAGTCCTTCTTCGGCGGCGCACTGACTGCATAAATGGCGGGTCATTTTTTTGCCGTTTAATATTTTGGTGACATGCACGGAGGCGGGACGGATTTTACATTTTTGACAAAGCATGACAACTTCCTTTCAACAAAGAATAAGTGAATTATAGCATAATGGGGCAAAATGCAATATAATATGGCATGATGAATTACAATTTGCCGGACGGTAGGGGACATTTTGGCCAATACGGCGGAAGATTTGTGCCGGAAACTTTGATGGCGCCGCTGGAAGAATTGACCGTCAATTATCTTTCAGCCAAGAATGATCCCCAGTTTAGCAAAGAACTCAATTATTACCTTGAAACTTATGCCGGACGGCCGACACCGCTGTATTATGCGGAAAGATTAACCGAAGCACTGGGCGGACCCAAAATTTACTTAAAACGCGAAGATCTCTGCCACACCGGTGCGCATAAAATTAATAATACTTTAGGGCAAATCCTTTTAGCCCGGCGGATGGGCAAGAAAAGAATTATTGCCGAAACCGGCGCTGGTCAGCATGGGGTAGCTGCCGCTACCGTTGCCGCTTTATTCGGCATTCCCTGTGTAGTTTATATGGGAGAAGAAGACGTGCGCCGCCAAGCACTGAATGTTTTTCGGATGGAATTGTTGGGGGCGAAAGTTGTACCAGTCAAGTCCGGCAGTCGGACCCTTAAAGATGCTATCAACGAAACCTTGCGCGATTGGATGGCCAACCCGCGCGATACTTTTTATTGCCTAGGGTCATGCGTCGGGCCGCACCCGTACCCTATGCTGGTGCGCGATTTCCAGTTGGTTATCGGTAAAGAAGCCAAAGCCCAGCATTTTGCCGCCGAAAAAAGGGAACCCGATTATTTGGCGGCTTGTGCGGGTGGGGGATCAAATTCAATTGGATTATTTTTCCCTTTCTTGGAAGAAGCCAGCGTAAAAATGGTGGGGGTGGAAGCCGATGGGGCGGCATCGCTTTGCAAAGGATCGGTTGGCGTCCTGCACGGAGCCAAAGAATATGTTTTGCAAACCAAAACCGGCCAGATTAAAAATACCCATTCCATTTCGGCCGGACTGGATTATTCCGGCTCCGGCCCCGAACATAGCTACTTGAAAGATATTGGCCGGATTGAGTATGCAACGATTAATGACAAGGAAGCTTTAGAAGGGTTTAAGATGCTGTCGCGATTAGAAGGGATTATTCCCGCTCTTGAATCTTCCCATGCCATTGCTTATTTAAAAAAATTGGCTCCAAAGCTCAACCGCTCGCAATCGGTGATTGTCTGTTTGTCGGGGAGGGGGGATAAGGATGCGGATGAAATTTTACATTTCAAGCGCTGAAACTGCCAGCTCACCATTGGGAGCCACGACGATTATTTTCTTTTCATGCGTTTGGCCGCGATTAATTTCTCCTCCGGCGATAATGCATTCACGAATCTCTGTCCCCGGATGGACAACCTTAAAAGCATCTAAACGATCTTCATAAAAAGGCGGCAAAAGCAGGGAGCCAGAAACTTTTGCCCCGCTTTGAATAATCCAATCTTGGCCAATTACTACATTAGGGCCAACAATTGCGCCTTCCTCCAGGGTTACGAAATTACCAATAATTACCGGCGGCCGTAAAGCATTTAATGTGGCTTGATTGGCCCGCACGCCTCTCCCAATCCAAACGCCGGGCCGAATTTCTCGTTCCAAAGTTCCCGCGTCGTGCCGTTTTTATAGAGATAAACCATCCTTTTCCCCTTTTTTC
>JASEHX010000068.1 GCA_030018645.1 Candidatus Margulisiibacteriota bacterium
TTCTCAATTTAGCAGAGTGTGGGAAATTCCTTCGTGTATGAATAATGCGGGTGAAATATCAATCGAAGTTATTGGAATCCCTCGTGAAAGGGCTTGGATCTTGCCTGCAAATTCGCCAGCAGCCGCAAAAGCCCTTTGTACTCTAGGATTTTCTGCTGGCGGATCAACTGCCTGCAGACGACGCAGTCCCTCCAGCATTATCCTTTTGGCATCCCCGATGTGCTTCAATTCTATTCCTTCACGCTGGTTATCCCAAAGCAATTCACTCTCTATCACGCCGCCATTATGAGCAATCCGCCGCATTGGAAGACCTGTTTAACATCCAAACGCTGGGCTTTCGCGGCGAAGCATTGGCCTCCATTGCCAGCGTTTCCAAATTAACTATTAACCCAAACCCGTCGGGGCAGGGAGTAACGGCTACGGTAAAAGAACTATTTTACAACACCCCCGCCCGCAAAAAGTTCTTAAAGTCCCCCGCCACCGAAATGGGGCATATTGGCGATATCGTCGCCAAGTATGCCCTTGCCTATCCGCAGGTTGGTTTTGAGCTAACGGCTGACGGCAAGCCGCTTTTAATCACTGCCCCGACGGGAAAGATTTGGTTTTAATTGACCAGCATGCGGCGCATGAAAGGGTTTTGTTTGACCGGTTGACAGCTAACAGCTCACAGCAGCCTGCCGCTGAAAAACAAATTTTGTTAGTCCCGGAAAGGGTTGAATTGGATGGACAAAACTATCCTGTTGCCATAGACAATCTAGAGCTATTAAACAGTTTGGGCTTGGCAGTGGAAGAGTTTGGCGGCAATTCAGTCCTCCTGCGGGCGGTCCCGGCCATTATCGACAAAGCCAACCCAAAACAACTATTGCTGGACATTTTAACCGAAATCCAAAACCTTGGGAAAAGCGCGCAAATCGAGACAAAAAAAGAAAATATCCTAAAGTTAATCGCCTGCCGCAGCGCCATTAAGGCCGGCGACAAGTTAAGTCAACCAGAAATAAGTCAATTGATCAAGGATTTGTTTGCGGCGCCAAATCCTTTAACCTGCCCCCACGGCCGCCCCATCCTGTGGCGCCTTAGCGAGGAAGAAATCAAAAAGCATTTTCTGCGCTAACCTTGTCATCCCCTTTGATCTTCTGATATACTGATACTCTGATCTTCGGCTAATGCGCCGGGTTAACCCGCCCGTGTAGCTCAGATGGTAGAGCGCGTCCTTGGTAAGGACGAGGTAACCGGTTCAATCCCGGTCGCGGGCTTTATTAAAGTTGACAACTCAATCTTCTGTCTTGTATAATCAGGTTCACCCTTCGGGGGAAAACTGAGAGGAGGATATTTTATGGCAAGAGAAAAATTCGAGAGAAAGAAAGAACACGTAAACGTCGGGACTATCGGACACGTTGACCACGGGAAAACCACACTAACTTCGGCTATTACCAAATATTTGGCCACTAAAGGAATGGCCAAGGCAAAAGCGTTTGATGAGATCGACGCCGCGCCGGAGGAAAAAGCCCGCGGTATTACTATTGCTATCGCCCACGTCGAATACGAAACTGATAAACGACATTATGCCCACATTGACTGCCCGGGTCACGCTGACTATGTAAAGAACATGGTCATCGGCGCCGCCCAGATGGACGGAGCTATTCTGGTCGTTTCTGCCGCCGACGGCCCCATGCCCCAGACCCGCGAACATATTTTGTTAGCGCGCCAAGTCAACGTTCCCTCCATGGTGGTTTTCCTTAATAAATGCGACATGGTTGACGACCCAGAATTAATTGATTTGGTTGAAGTAGAAACCCGCGACTTGCTGAAAAAGTATCAATTCCCCGGCGACGAAATCCCCATCATCCGCGGGTCGGCCCTTAAGGCCATGGAAGATCCAACCGGCGAAGCCGGAAAAGCCATCCAAGCATTGCTTGATGCGGTTGACAATTATATTCCTAGCCCCAAACGCCCGCTCGATCAGCCCTTCTTAATGCCGGTTGAAGACGTCTTCTCCATTACCGGCCGCGGAACAGTAGGAACTGGCAGGATTGAACGTGGAAAGGTAAAGACCGGCGAGGAAATTGAAGTAGTCGGCATTGGCGCCCATAAAAAAGCGGTGGTTACCGGCGTTGAAATGTTCCGCAAAACATTAGACGAAGGCCTGGCTGGCGACAACGTCGGGTTATTACTGCGCGGGATTGAAAAGGACGAACTAAAGCGCGGCATGGTCCTTGCCAAACCCGGCTCCATCAAGCCGCACAAAAAGTTCGATGCCCAAGTTTACGTCTTGACCAAGGAAGAAGGCGGCCGGCACACCCCCTTCTTTAACGGCTATAAACCCCAATTCTTTATCCGCACCACCGACGTTACCGGCGAGATCAAACTGCCGGACAAAGTTGAAATGGTCATGCCCGGCGACAACATCACCATGCTGGTTGAGCTGATCACTGACGTTGCGGTTGAAGAAGGCCTGCGCTTTGCTATTCGCGAAGGCGGAAGGACCGTGGGAGCGGGCGCAGTCGGCAAGATTATTGAGTAAGTTCCTTAAAACCCTTGGCATTGCCGCTTTTATTGCAGTAGTCATTACTGCCGGATTTGTTGTGTATGATTTCTTTCAAACCCGGCAGATTTTTCCTAAAAATACCTACATTGGTTCTGCTGATGTTTCATTTTTGACCGAAGGCCAAGCGATTGACAAACTTAAAATCCAAAGCATTGGCGAAATTTTTACGCCTCTCTTGACCTTGGAAGCCAGCGGCGAAAGCTTTGCTTTTTCGCCCGACCAACTTGGGGTTTATATCCTGCACAATGAAACGGTCAAAAAGGCCTTTGAGTTGACGCACCATAAAAATTATATCAAGGATCTCAAATCCCGCCTGTCCAATGATATTTTGGTTGCTCCCCTATACCTGGGGGTTCATGAAGAAGTGCTAAAAAGCGTGCTTGTCGGGCTGGCTGAAGCCGTGCGCGCCCAACCTCGCGACGCAAGTTTCCTATTAGTCGAAGATTCGGGAGCCTACCATATTGAGGATGATGAAGTGGGGAAAGAGCTGGCAGTTGAAAAAAGCATTGATCTGTTTAAATCAAATTTAGCGGCCGGCTATAAAGTGATCCCGCTGGCCGTCAATTTTTCCTTCCCTAAAATTACCGCGGCCGCCCTGCGGGCGCATCCTCCCGCTTGGCGGATTGCCGCCTACACCACTTATTACGGCAGTCACGATTCCCCCAACCGCATCCACAATATTAAGCTGATCGCCTCATGGATCAATGATACATTGCTTATGCCCGGCGATAAGTTTTCGGTGGCGGAAAAAATCGGGGACGTCACGGCCGCGCGCGGGTTTAAAGAAGCGTTTGTTATCGTCGGCGGGGAGCTTGCCCCCTTGCTTGGCGGAGGCGCCTGCCAAACTGCTACCACATTATACAATACAGTTTCCTTGGCCGATTTAAAAGTTACCCAGCGCAGAAACCATTCGTTTTATTTTAATATCTATCCGCTGGGCCGCGACGCCGGCGTCTATCCGGGACAGCTCGATATGCAGTTTGAAAATAACACCGGACATCCTATCCTGATTAAAGCAGTTGCGACAAATAGACGTCTCTCCTTCCGGGTTTATGGGACGCCCACCGGCAAGAAAGTGGTTTTCTCTTCGCCCCGGATTTGGGGAAGAAGCAGTAAGGGTTACGTCCCCATGTCGCTGGGAGCGGTTATCAAATACGATATCCCATTTAAAACCGAAGTTGTCCGGACGGTCTACGATTCAACCGGCAAGAAAATTCACGAGGAAGCTATCCATAGTTTTTACAAACTTTATGGTGAGAAATCCAATGTCCCCATCCGCCGCCCGGAGCCCCGATGAGCGATCGGCAAAAAACTCTGGCCGCCGCATTCCAACTTAGCGGGGTAGGCATTCATTCCGGGCAAGAAACCACTCTTCAGTGTCTTCCCGCCCCCGAGAATAGCGGCATTGTCTTTGAAAAAGGGAAGAAACAAATCCCGGCGCTCATTCAAAACATTACAGATACAAAAAGGGGAACCTCTTTGGGCGGAATTTTAGTGGTCGAGCATTTACTGTCCGCTTTCTTTGCTTTGGGAGTAGATAATGTCAGGATTAAAGTTTCCGGCGCTGAAATTCCGGCAATGGACGGCAGTTCCCAACCGTTTGTTGAAGCTATTCAGTCCGCCGGGATTAAGGAACAGTCCTCCCCTAAAACATATATTGAGCTTTCTGCTCCCATAAGAATTGAAGAAAAGGACGCCAAATTGGAAGCGCTCCCTTATTCTGGATTTATGGTCGATTTTATGGTAAACTTCTCTCCAGTTGGGACACAAAAGCTGGTTTTTGATTTACAAAAAGGCGATTACGCCGGCGAAATTGCCCCGGCCAGGACATTTGGCTGCAGCGAGGAGATCGAAGCCCTAAAACAGCAGGGATTGGGGCGCGGCGCTTCGCTGGAAAATTCGTTAGTATTAAACCAAAGCGGTTATATTAACCTGCCGCGTTTTAAAGATGAGCTGGTGCGGCACAAAATATTGGATTTAATCGGCGACCTGGCATTGCTGGGCCGTCCTTTGCGGGCGAAAATCAAGGCCGTTAAGTCGGGGCACAAAATGAATGCTGAACTTGTTAGGAGGATTTTAAATAATGGTTGAGCTCGATATCAAAGAAATCATGAAAATTATTCCCCACCGACCACCCTTCCTGCTAATTGATAAAGTAATTGAGTTGGAAGAGCGCAAAAGGGCGGTTGCCATAAAAAATGTCACCATGAATGAAGCTTTTTTCAACGGCCATTTCCCCGGGCATCCCATTATGCCGGGGGTCTTAATCTGCGAAGCCATTGCCCAAGTGGGGGTAGTGCTGGCCTTGCGCGCTTTTCCTGAAGAAAACAAGCTCGCTTATTTTGCCGGGATCGACAAAGTCCGTTTTCGCAAACCGGTTTTCCCCGGGGACCAACTGCGGCTTGAGGTGGAAACGCTTTGGACGCGCGGATCGCTGGGGAAAATGTCAGGGAAAGCGTCGGTAAACGGAGAAGTGGCAGTTGAAGGCGAATTCACTTTTTCCCTGGCCGACCGTGAGCCCAGCGGCCTAAAGGTTCATCCCGCTGCTATGGTCCACTCCAGCGCTAAATTAGGCAAAAATGTTGAAATCGGCCCTTACTCCATTATTGGGCCCGAAGTTTCAATTGATGACGGGACCAAAATTGGGGCGCATTGCCAGCTTTCGCGCTGGATCAGCATGGGCAAAGATAACCTTGTCCACCAAGGCGTCAGCATTGGCGCCGCGCCGCAGGACCTCCGCTACAAAGGCGAGAAAGGCCAAATTGTTATTGGCGACCGCAATGTCATCCGCGAATTTACAACCATCCATTTGCCGTCGGGCGAAGGAAAACAAACCGTCATCGGCAGTGACAATTTTATTATGGTCCACGCCCATATCCCCCATAATTGCCGCATCGGGAACCAAGTGGTAATCGGCGGCTACGTCGGTTTAGCTGGGCATACCGAAATCGAAGACCAGGTTATTATCGGCGGATTGGCCGGCATCCACCAATTTGTACGGGTTGGCAAACTAGCCATGGTCGGCGCCCAATCAAAAGTAGTGCAGGATATCCCTCCTTACATGCTGGTGGAAGGCAACCCGGCGCAAATCCGCAGTATCAACTCAATCGGCCTCCAGCGGCGCGGGCACTCTAACGAGGCCATTGCCGAGATCAAGAAAGCGTTTAAGATTATCTATGAGTCCGGTAAAAATTCGGCGCAGTCCGCCGAGGAGATCAAGAAGCGCCTGCGGCCCTTGCCGGAGATTGAAGATATCCACCAATTCTTGACCGACGAAAGCAAGCGCGGCATCAGCAAAAAAACCGCCCTCGAAGCAGAAGCCGACGACTTGCTTTTGCCTGAAATTCCGGAATTAGGCATATGAAAAAGATAATGCTCTCGGCCGGAGAAGTTTCCGGCGACGTCCACGGCACGTATCTGGTTCGCGAGCTAAAAAAGCTCCTGCCGGACGCTTATTTCTTTGGCATGGGGTCAGAAAAATTGCTGGCGGAAGGGGTTGACGTTAAAGTTGATATTGCGCGGCGGGGAACAATTGGAATTCTTGAGGCTTTGCCGAATGTAATTCCTGTCTATTTTGCCTATTTAAAAATGGTTTCTCTCCTAAAATCAGAAAAGCCGGACGTTTTACTCCTTATTGATTCTCAAGGCATTAATATGCCCTTGGCAAAGGCGGCAAAAAAGCTGGGGGTTAAAACCGTTTATTATATCGCCCCGCAAGAATGGCTATGGGGAACCGCAAAGGGCATTAATAAAGTATCTTCCGCCATCGATCTAATTATTTCTATTTTCGAAAAAGAACATGAAATATATAAGCAGGCCGGCGGCAACACGGTTTATTTTGGCCACCCGCTGATAGATATTGTCAAGGCCGGCAAGCCTCGCGATGAATTGCGCCAGGAATATTTGGGCAATGTTTCCGGGCCGGTCATTAGCCTGTGTCCCGGCAGCCGCCCGCAGGAGATCAAAGGGCTAATGCCCATTTTATTAAGGGCCGGGGAAGCAATCAAAAAACAAATCCCCGCAGCCAGTTTTATTATCCCGGCCGCCTCCACTGACACAATTAAACTGATCTTTAAATTTATCGGCGATTTTCGCCCTAAAGCCATCATCGGCCAGACCGATGATATCCTGGCCGCATCTGACTTGGCCATTTGCGCGTCCGGCACAATTAACCTGGAAGCTTCCCTTTTGGGGATTCCCAACATTATGGTTTACAATCTTTCTCCCCTCACCTACCTGATTGGGAAATACATTTTAAAGATCGGCGAAAAATTGCCCTATTTCAGCATGCCCAACCTTTTACTGGGAGAGAAAGCGATCCCCGAACTGGTCATGCAAGATGCTAATCCGCAAACTATTGCCAAAGAGGCACTTTCAATTTTGCAAGACCCTTTCCGCCAGCAAAAAATGCAAGCGCAATTTGAAGCCCTGCGGCAAAAGCTTGGGCAACCCGGCGTCATTGCCAAATGCGCCAAAAAAATAGCTGCAAACTTTGTCAAATAATAGATAAAATTTAAGACAATACTCTTCTGCCGAGA
>JASEHX010000069.1 GCA_030018645.1 Candidatus Margulisiibacteriota bacterium
AACTGGAACCATCAAACTGCGGTAAACTGGAACCTTTCTGACTGCGGCCTACAAAGCCAGCCAAAGACAACTATCGACGACAAAAATAGAGGGGAATAATTGCTTTGGTTGAATCCACAGCCCAATTTAAAAATTACTTGAATTTTTTTGGAGCCTAAAAAGATTGACAAGATAGTTTTTAACGCTCAATTTTTCGGAGCTCTCTCTAGAGAAGGAAAGGAAAGAATAAGGGAGGTTTAAGGTTGCTGTGGGGGATGCCCAACGAGGCGCGGGTCGATATCCAAAAATAAGATTAATAAAAAGCCCTGGGCAACCGGGGCTTTTTTGTTACTTAGAAGCCGTGTATAATAACCGATTAATGGCCGCCAGATATGCTTTAGCGGAAGCTACAATAATATCTGTATCCGCCCCATGACCAACGTATATCTTTTCTTGGTCTTTGCCTTTTAGCCTTACGTTTACCTCGCCAAGGGCGTCTGTTCCGCCGGTAATGGCTTGGATAGAGTAATCTAATAAGCTGGCATTGACTTTGGTGAGTGCCGCAATAGCCTTGTAAACTGCATCCACCGGACCGGCCCCGTAAGCTGACTTTTTGATCTTCTTGCCTTTGAAGAATAATTCAACTTTGGCCTGCGGTTTTATCTTTGTGCCGGATTTTACTTCAATTTTACTGATCGAATATTCTTCGGGGACGATATAGACTTCTTCGGCTACAATAATTTCCAGATCACGCTCTGAAATATCTTTTTTCTTATCGGCAATTTGTAGGAAGCGCTGGTAAGCTTTTTCCAAGGCGTCTTTGTCCAGCTGATAGCCCATATCGCTAAATTTCTTTTGCAGGGCATGGCGGCCGGAGTGTTTGCCCAGCACGATTTTTGATTCGGTGAGACCAATGTCTTCCGGCTGCATAATTTCGTAAGTTGAACGATCTTGCAGTACACCGTGCTGATGGATACCGGCTTCGTGGGCAAAAGCGTTGGCCCCGACAACTGATTTATTTGGCTGAACCAACATACCAGTAAGATTGGAAACCAGCCGGCTGGTCTTATAAATTTCTTTAGTATTGATGTTGGTTTTGCAATTAAAAATGTCCTTGCGGGTTTTAATGGTCATGACCACTTCTTCCAGCGAAGCATTGCCGGCCCGCTCGCCAATTCCATTGATGGTGCATTCCACCTGAGTAGCACCGGCTCTAACCGCCGCCAGAGAATTTGCCACGGCCAGGCCTAAGTCATTATGGACATGGACGCTGATGGTGATGTTCTTTTCTTTTATTTGCGGGACATTTTGGATGATGTTTTCAATTAATTGTCCAAATTCCCAGGGGGTGGTGTAGCCAACGGTATCCGGCACATTAATTGTTTTGGCGCCAGCATCAATTGCCGCTCCAATGATCTTATAGAGAAAATTTGGATCCGATCTTCCCGCATCTTCGGGTGAAAATTCAACATCAGGGCAAAGCAGGCAGGCCAATTTGACCATATCTACGGCTTGTTTATAGACCTGGTCGGGCGTCATATGCAGTTTTTTAGCCATGTGAATGGGGGAGGTGGCGATAAATGTATGGATCCGGGGTTTATCGGAAAATTTTACCGCGTCCCAAGCCCGTTCGATATCTTCCTTTTTTGTCCGTGCCAGGGAACAAATCGATGGTCCTTTTATTTGCTGGGCAATGGCCTTAATCGCGTCAAAATCACCCTGGGAGGCAATGGCAAACCCGGCTTCAATCACGTCAACGTTAAGTTTGGCTAATTGGCGGGCGATTTCCAGTTTTTCTTCCGGGTTAAGCGATGCTCCCGGGCATTGTTCGCCATCCCGCAAAGTAGTGTCAAAGATTTTAATTAGCTTAAACATTAAATAACGCTATCCTTTCTTTTACAAAATCAGTGATTTCTTTAGCAGCCTCTTTGGCATTGATTGCATCTTCTCTTTTCCATTTGATTTCCCAAACCACTGGATAACGAGTTTCAATATAATATCTTTGTAAATGTTTACAGCTTTCCAATAATAAATTGAAAGTGGGGTCTTTCTTTCCGCAGATATTTATTAAAGCTGCCAAATCATAGATTTTTCTGAATTCTAGATCATAGGCAACAATATAGGTTTTTAAATATTTTTCTGCAGCCTGTTGGAAATGCCAGCAAATTTGAGGAAAATATTCAAATTCTTCATCTAAACTCAGCGAAGCATAATCGAAATCTTGCTTAGCTTTTTCGATCCACTTTTGAACAAATTCTCTATCAGCCATACAGTACTCTTCCAGTATTAATAATTTCTTTTACAAAAGGGTCTCCCCATTTTAGGCATTTTTCTACTTCGGTTGGGGTATAAATTAATACATCGGTTGCAATGTTATGCGTAAACATTCCCATAACTTCAGATATTCTATCTGGGCCTGGGCGAGGATCGTCTTTGATAATAAAAAAATCAAGATCGCTGTCTGGCGTAAATTTTCTTTGAGCGGCCGATCCAAAAAGAATTATCTTTTGCGGCCGGTATTTTTTGATTATTTGCAAGCTAATAAGATCAATTTCTTTTTGCAGATCATACGCGTTCATAGAATATTATTTTATCATTATGCGAGCGAAAAAGCCATAAAAATGCTACAAGTTTTGCCCGTATTATACCGATAAATATGTATGCCCATAACCTTAGATGGCCAAAGAGCCGCCAAAATCTACGTCCGCACCGCATCTAAAACGGATAGCGCTGAAACTAAACAAAGTGTAGATAAAATCTTTGATTCTATGGCAGCATCGGACGGCAATCCAAAATTATCTGCGCAAGAAGCGCATGCTGTCGAAAAAGCTCTCACTTTGGTTGACCAATCTTCGCGAGAGCGGCTTGGTATATACGATGCGCCAGAAGCCGAAGCAATTTCAGCTGGCATCGACGCCATGCTGGCAGAAGGATTTTCACCAAACGAAGCTGTGCGGTTAATCAATAGTTTGGCTGTCGATCCAAATAATTTAAGCCGAGTTTTGCTAGGGTTAGGCGGGCTCGACTTTAGCGACAATAAATCCTTTTTACTTCTGCCGCTTAGTTGCTTGGTTGAGCATCTTGATAAAAGAGAAATCTTTTCCTTTTTATGCGCCATTGCCAAACTTAATGCTGAAGATGGGGGGGGCACGGCAGTTTATGCTGCTGTAAGAGAACTGCTTAGTGCGCAAATAGACCCGGACAAAATCATAAATCTTTGTCAGCGGATTTTTGAGTCAACCCGGGACGTTCCAGCTGACAAAAAGTATAAACTCTTTAATTCGTTTGTCCGTTTCTCGCATCTTCCGGCTGGAACCTCAATTGACGATTATACTGATTGCTTGATTGAAGTTGCTATCCTAATAAAATCAAATACGAATATCCCCTACATATTTGTTGAATATGCTATGGAAAAAGGGTGTAGTAAAAGCGAAATATTGAGGGCACTTAAACAAATTGCATCGCTGGGCCTTCCGCAAAATGACGAAGAAGCTGTTTTTCGCGGCTTAGTAGATTTTTACTTTAATTCAAAGTCTGGTGTCAGCCTAGCAAATATTGTTAATAATATTATAAAAATCTACCAAACTGCAGGTTTAAACGATCACATCCTTTTGGCCTTAAGTTGTTTTCCTGCCGGTACAGGCATGTCTTTGGATGATTATACGGATTGTTTAATCCAAGCTCCAGGTATAACGGGCAGCGACCCATGGTATGCATACGAATTTGTTGCACACTTAAATGAAGCCGGGTTTACCAAAAATCAAATCATTCAGGATTTAAAAGAAACATCACAAGTAATTAATATTTTGTATTCAGCGGAAAAAGACGAAATTTGGCAATTTATGTCCTCGATAAAATTTAAAAACAATCCCGGATTAACCGTAGATGATTGTCTGTCTGTATATTCCCAATTTTATTGGGTAGCTAGATACAATCAACGGTTCGGTTTTTGGGCGAGTTCTAAGTTGTTAAATGCTGGCATTTCAGTAAAAGAAATAGAAGATATTTGGGGAGCAATAAGAAGTTTATCGCCTGTTCAAGGCACGCTTACGGCAACTATCTCAGACGCATCCGGGAGAGTTACTTCAACAGAAACCAGCACGTATCCGGTCATAGCTGTCAGCATTGATCTTTTATCAGAACTGGCAAATCGGATTGAGCAAGGGGAGACATTGGCATCTATTAAAAGTGAATACGAATTGCTAAAAATGCTTAGTATTTCCTGGCCCAACCGCTTTTCCCGGGAAGTGCGCAGTGAATTGGTTCAAAACCGCCAAAACAATCAAGCCGATGGCCGTCCGCTGGCAATTTTAATTTATCCAAAACATGATTTTCCCCAAGATCCGCAGAAGCCTGGCGAATATACAAGTGGCGGTGTTTATGCGTTTACCCGAGAGAATGATATCTTTCAGGATTTAATCCAACGAGGGTATCGAGTGATGTATTATGAGGCCGGCAATGAAGCTGAATTTTATGCCTCCCTGCGGGATGGTTCAAGAGCCCAAAGGGCCTCCCTCTTGATTGTTGCGGGACACGGCACCATAGATTCAGTCCAGCTCGGCAATGATTATTTTAACGAAGAACAGGTGCTTGATCTGTCTGATACAGTCGAGTTAAGGAGAAACAAAGTGCCGGATACATTAGCCGCTGGAGGAGCTGTGCTTTTATTTAGCTGCAGTACCGGGGAAGGAAAAGAAAGCGGCCAAAATATTGCTAATCTATTGAGAAAGATTTTCCCCCAAGCTGCCAGCATCGCGGCACCAACTGTACCGACCCATCCAGAAGAATTAATATTTAATGAGCAAGGCAGAGTAACCGGCGTTAAATATTCAGTGGGTCCCGACCAAGTATATGAGTCCCTACCTATCCCCCGCTAATCAAAATATTGCCAATTAACAGGCTGGGTGCCCCGATATTGGCCATAAAACGCAGGTCAGAAGCAGGTAAAATAACTGCAAATATTGTTTCAACATGGTACAATACTGGCAAATGAGTGGGGTTATGAAAAGAGGAAATTAGATCATGAAAAAATCAAATTATATTGAAAAAGAAGAGTTTATTGGTAAAGCCGAAGCGATCTATAAAAAGTTAATGCCAAGGTTAGGGAAGAAATATAAAGGCGATGTGATGGCCATTGAACCGGAATCAAAGAAATATGTTATTGCAAAAGACGAGCTTGAAGCCGCTTTAAAAGCCAAAAAGCATTTCCCCAGAAAAGTTTTTTATTTCGTCCGTATCGGCTATCCGGTTGTGCATAAATTTCGTAAATATGGTTAATGGCATTGTTAATGAAGAGTTAGAACCGCTAGTTGAGATCTGTTTGTTGTTTCATGGGAAGGTCTTTAAAACCAAGGCAGTTATTGATACAGGTTTTAATGGGTATATTAGCGTTCCTTTATTATTGATTAGAGATTCCAGTTGGATATTTGTTGGGTATGAGAAATTTGAGATTGCAACCGGGGAAATTGTCGAAGAAAAAGTATTTTTAGGAAACGTTTTATTCAATGATGAGGTCAGAAAAGTGGGGGCGATTGCTTCTCGAGCGAAGGAAGTTTTAATCGGCACTCGTTTATTAGCGGATAAAATTGTAGAAATTAATTTTTTGAAAAAGCGACTAACAGTTGAAAAAGCTTTTTGATAGAAATATCGGAGCTATTCCCCACTAATCGAAATATTGCCAATTAAAAGACTTGGCGCCCCAATATTGGCCATAAAACGTAGATCCGATCCCACTTCTTCCACCGCTTCCAGCATATCGATGATGTTGCCAGCAATGGTTATGCCACGGACGGGATAGGTAATTTCACCATTATCAATCATTAGCCCGGCGGCGCCAATCGAAAAATCACCAGAAATAGGGTTAATCGTATGAATCCCCATCAAGCGGACAACCAATAATCCTTTATTGATTGATTTAATCATCTCGCTTTGTGCTTTATTGCCGGGTTCAATATATAAGTTGGTTGGCCCAATAGCCGGCAAGGTTCGGTACCCGCTGCGAGCGGCATTGCCGGTTGATTTGGCATTGCCTTTTTTAGCGGTATAAGCATTATGGATATAATTGGTTAAAATGCCGTCTTCAATTAAGACCGTCTTTTGAGTGAGCGTTCCTTCATCATCAAAAGGAGCGGTCCCAATTCGATTCTCAAGCGTCCCGTCGTCAATTATTTTAATTTTATTTGCAGCCGCCAGCCGGCCGATTTTATTAGCAAACAGCGATTTGCCTTTTTGCACGGCTTCGGCGGAAAGAGGGCCAACCAAAACTTCTAAAAGTTCGGCTGACGAGATAGGGTCAAGAAGAATAGGAAGCTTTTGACTTTTAATGGGTTTTGGGTTAAGGAGTTCCACAGCTTTTTGGGCGGCTTCTTTACCGATTTCTACCGCATTTAAATCGGCTAACTTTTTCACATAATCCATCCCCATGCCCGATTCCATGTGGCCGTCTGCGATTGCCATAACCATGGCAATGGCTCCGCAATGGTTGCTTTTGTATTGCGCATCTAGTCCATTGGAGTTGACAATCCAAATTGCTTGCTCGGAATCAGAGTAAGTAACTTTTTCGGTCTTCTTAACTCTTTTATCGTATTTGTGGGCGGCTTCTTCAATCTTTAGTGCCAGTTCGGTTTTTTGCGTGATGGTGGTTGACGCGATCTTTTCATCAAATAATTCTATCCCCTGACCCCTATGCTCTAAGCTCTTTTCTGGCATACACCAGTTTTCATCCGCCGCAGAATTATTCGCATTGTTAATTGCCCAATCAGTCGTGTGGCCTAGGATAGTTTCGTCGAATTCAGAAGTGAAGGCAAAGCCCAACTTTTTATCTTTTATAATCCGAATCCCAATTCCAATATCGGTTATTTTATCAATCGACTCCACTTTTTGGTCGATAACGTCAATCTTAAGGGCAGAGGAGGAGGAAAAATAAACTTCTGCTTGATCTGCACCTTTTCTTTTGATTTTTTCTAGTATTTCGTTGGGATTTGGCAATTGAATCTCGAATTCCTCACCCCTTACCCCTCTCCCAGTGGGAGAGGGGGGTATTTTCAGGGACTGCGGGTGAGGGATTTTGGGGAATTTCTG
>JASEHX010000070.1 GCA_030018645.1 Candidatus Margulisiibacteriota bacterium
GTTGATGTATGCCTGCCAAATAAAGAAACGCGCAGTGATAAAAGACATCAAATCTGCTTATTTTGAACTAGGCAAAATTGATCAATTGATTAAAATCTTAGGCGCCAATGTCGAATTGATGAACCAAGCTTACAGAGCGGCTCAAGCAAAATATTCAGCCGGTGAAGCTTCCCAGGTCGAAGCGCTTAAGATGCAGATTGAACTCAACCGCACGGAAAATGAACTCCAAAATATGAAAGACGAACGGTCCGTCCAAAATCTAAAATTGAGCTTGTTATTAAATTCTGCCAGCGATGAAGTATATGTTGTTGATCCCCTGCCTATGCCAAGCGCTGTTGAGCTGGCGGCCGACATTGAAAAATTGCCCCGCTTGAAAATGGAATATAGTTCCCTTGAAGAAATGCGGGCAATGAAAGGCGCGGCGCTTTCTTCTTATTTTCCAGAAACCATGCTTAAATGGAAAAGCCAAAAATACGGCGCATTGCCCGGGTCAAACACTTTGATGCTCGATTTTACCCTGCCTTTATGGTTTCCTTTGCGGCAAAACCGAACCTTGGAAGAAGCGGACGAGAATATCGCCGCCGCAGAAAAAAATTACCAGGCCATGAAAAATATGCAGCAAAGAGAAATTAAAGACTTTTCTACGGCGGCTGCAATCTTGCGCAGGAAAATAAAACTGTACGATTCCAGCTTAATTATTTCTTCAAAGGCGGCGGTTGAAAGCGCGTTAGCCGGTTATAGATCGGGCAGCATTGACTTTATGCTCCTTTTAGACAGTATCCGCCAATACTTTGCTATTGACAATGAGTATTACGAAATATTGGCTGATTACAGCATTAAGTTGGCCGAATTGGAAGAGATTGCCGGGAAAAATTAAGGAGGGAATTTGGATGAAAAATTTATTTATGCTCGTTTTTATTATCATCTTAGCTTATTGTGCTCATGCACAGATGGAACATCGCCAGCACGAAGGAATGAGCCCCGCAGAAAAGCCGGGACAGGTAAAGATCTCACAGGAAAGGCAGCAGCTGGTTGGCATTAAAATTGGGTATGCCCAAGTGCTGCCGCTTAAAAAAATGATCCGCACAGTTGGCGCTGTGGCCTATGATCCGGAACTTTATTCGGCGCAAACCGAGTATGCGCAGGCGGTTTTGGCGAGAGATAAAGCGTATGAAAACGAAGATCTTAAGATTATTGAAAATGCGGAAGAGTTGTTGTCCGCCGCGCAGTTAAATCTGAAACGGCTGGGGCTTAGCGAAGCTATGATCCGTGATACCAAGAAAGGGGACGATTCCCTTTTGGTTGGGGCGGAAAATGGTTTAGTTTGGGTTTACGGTAAAATATATGAAAATGAAATTCCCCTGGTTAAAAAGGGGATGACAGCTCACATTTCCTCAAAAGGTCTGCCTGGAAAGATGTTTATGGGAAAGATTGCCGCGGTCGATACGGTAATCGATGAGGCAACCCGCAGTTTAAAAATTAGAACTGCAGTGAAAAACGAGAAAGGGCTGCTCAAACCCAATATGTATGTGGATGTGCAAATTGAAGCGCCGTTAGGAAAAAAATTGGCAGTGCCCGAAGAAGCAGTTCTGGATGCCGGGGAACACCAGATTGTTTATGCGGTGAGGGACGGGGGAATATTTGAGCCGAAAAGTGTAATTGTCGGTCAAAGGGCGGAAGGATATCTTGAAATATTAAAAGGATTAAAAGCGGGCGAAAAAATTGTCACCTCGGGCAATTTTCTGATCGATTCGGAAAGCAAATTAAAGTCAACTGGCGGGGAGCATGTCCATTGATTGAAAGCGTCATAGCGTTTTGTGCTAAAAACCGGCTGATTGTATTTCTGCTGGTGGGGATGGCGGTGCTGGGAGGTTATCTGGCGCTGCGCCATGTCCCGCTTGACGCACTGCCCGATCTTTCCGATACGCAGGTTATCATTTACTCCCGCTGGGACCGCAGCCCCGATATTATTGAAGACCAGGTCACTTACCCCATTGTTTCTGCCATGCTCGGCGCGCCAAAAGTGAAAAGCGTGCGGGGCTTTTCTGATTTTGGTTTTTCTTACGTTTATGTGATCTTTGAAGACGGCACCGACATCTATTGGGCGCGCAGCCGGACATTGGAATACTTAAATAAAATCTTGCCGCGTTTGCCGGAAGGGGTCCAAACTGAAATTGGTCCGGATGCCACCGGCGTCGGCTGGATATTCACCTATGCTTTGATTGATAAGACCGGTAAACATTCACTAGCTGATATAAGGGCTTATCAGGACTGGTATTTAAAATATCAACTGCAGTCGGTTCCCGGTGTGGCAGAAGTGGCCAGTTTAGGCGGCTTTATCCGCCAATATCAGATTAATATCAACCCGCAAGCCCTCTTGGCTTATAACATTTCACTTATGACGGTTATTGATGCGGTCCGAAAAAGCAACAATGACGTTGGCGGACGTTTGGTTGAGTTTTCCGGGGCAGAATACATGGTGCGCGGACGCGGCTACGTAAAAAATCTCTCCGATTTAGAACAAGTTGTGGTGGGAAATGACGGGGATGGCAACCCGGTAACGGTTAAGGAAATTGCCAGTGTTCAGTTTGGCCCCGATCTTCGCCGGGGAATTGCCGAGCTGGATGGGGAAGGGGAAGTTGTCAGCGGAATTGTGATAATGCGCCATCAAGAGAACGCGTTGGAGGTCATAAACCGGGTCAAGGAAAAAATTAAAGAAATTTCGCCAACTTTTCCGCCAGGGATTGAAATTGTCGTCACTTATGACCGATCGGACCTAATCAAAGAATCAATTAATACAGTGCGCGATACCTTGATCCTTGAGCTGATCATTGTTTCCGCCATGATTTTGCTTTTCCTGTTTTCTTGGCGCTCGGCCTTGATTCCTATGATAACTTTGCCGATTGCAACTTTGATTGCTTTTATTCCAATGTACGGGTTGAAGTTAACTTCAAATGTAATGTCCCTGGGGGGGATAGTGATCGCGATTGGCGATATGGTGGACGGATCTATTGCCATGGTAGAAAACGTGCATACCCGGTTGGACCAGCTAGCAAAAGGAATAAGAAAAGGTACGCGGGAAGGTGTGATGCTGGAGGCCATGAAAGAAATTGGCCCCCCCTTATTTTCTTCCTTGCTGGTGCTGGCGATTTCTTTTATACCAATTTTTACCTTGGAAGCGCAGGAAGGGCGGCTGTTTAAGCCATTGGCCTTCACCAAAAATTTTTCCCTTTTCTTTGCCGCCATCTTAACCATTACCTTGGTCCCGGCATTGATGCTGCTTTTGGTTAAAGGCAAACTATTATCGGAAGAAAAGCATCCGATTTCGCGTTTTCTGATCCGGTTTTACCGCCCGCTGGCGGACTGGGCGATCCAAAAGCGCTATTTGGTCGTAGCCGGAGCCGTAATAATTGTTGTTTTAACTGTTCCGGTTTTTCTACGGCTGGGTTCAGAGTTTATGCCTCCGCTGGAGGAAGGCAGTATTTTTTATATGCCTACGACTATGCCCGGGCTTTCGGTAACTGAAGCTGAAAAGCTCCTGCGGTCCCAGGATAAAATATTAAAAAGCTTTCCTGAAGTTGAAAGGGTATTAGGCAAAGCCGGCAGGGCCGAGACCTCGACTGACCCGGCGCCATTCTCAATGATGGAAACCACGGTGGTATTGAAAAATAAAAAACTTTGGCGTCGGGGAATGACTTTTGAAAAATTGGTTTCAGAAATGGATGCAAAAATGCAGTTCCCGGGAGTGTCCAATGCCTGGACTATGCCCATCAAAGCGCGGATTGATATGCTTACCACCGGTGTTCGCACCCCGGTTGGGATCAAGATATTCGGGCCGGACCTGCCGAAGATCGAAGAAATCGGCGGACAACTGGAGAAAATATTAAAAAGGGTGAAAGGCACCCGCAGTGTTTTTGCCGAGCGGGTGTCCGGCGGCTATTTTCTCGATTTTGAATTGAAACGGGAAGCGCTAAAGCGCTATGGGTTGACGGTTGATGACGCTAATATGGTAATTATGTCGGCTATCGGCGGTGAAAATATTTCAACCGTCATAGCCGGCCGCGAACGCTTTCCCATCAATGTGCGCTATGCCCGTGATTTTCGCAGCGACCTTAGCAGTTTAAGGAGAGTGTTAGTGCCGGTAATGGGCGGGCGGCAAATCCCGCTGGAACAAATTGCCGACATCAAGATGGTTTCCGGGCCGTCGATGATCAGAAATGAAAATGGCCTGCTTTCGGGCTATGTTTATGTCGATATGGTGGGGCGTGATCTGGGCGGCTTTGTCCGTGATGCCAAAGAAGCGGTAAAAAATGAGCTGCGGCTTCCAACCGGCTATCATTTGGTTTGGAGCGGTCAGCAGGAGTTCTTGGAAAGGGTGCGGAATCGGCTGTTCTTATTTGTCCCGCTTACCATATTGATTATTTTTGTACTGTACTATTTTACTTTTAAGTCTATTGCGGAAACATTGATTATTATGCTTTCGGTCCCGTTCGCCTTGGTGGGAGGCATTTGGTGTTTGTTCCTTTTGCATTACAATTTAAGCATTGCGGTATGGGTAGGATTAATTGCGCTGGCGGGGATATCAGCCGAGACCGGTTCAATTATGATCGTCTACCTTGATGAGGCCTATAAAAGAAAAAAAGCCGAAGGGAAAATGCAGTCAATGGCGGATCTGTGCGATGCGGTAATTGAAGGGGCTGTTTTGCGCTTGCGGCCCAAACTTATGACCGTCCTGGCCAATATTTTTGGTCTTATGCCGGTTATGATCGCGGCTGGGACAGGGGCTGATACCATGCGGCGCATTGCCGCGCCGCTAATTGGCGGGCTCACAACCTCAATGCTTTTAACCTTGATCGTATTGCCAGCGATTTATACCATTTGGAAGGAAAAAGAGTTCGGTATTCATGATTAAACTATCAGTTAGGATTCAATATGGACTGCAGGCGGTTTTAGAATTGGCTTTTAAATACGGCGGCGGGCCGGTGCAGATTGCAAATATATCAGCGAAGCAAAAAATCCCGATCCGTTATCTGGAACAGCTTATGCTTATCCTTAAAAGAGGGGGGATAGTTGCCAGCACTCGCGGTATTTTTGGGGGGTATGCCCTGGCTAAACATCCGGCCGATATTACCCTGCTTGAAATGATCAATCTGCTTGAAGGGCCGATTGAATTAATTGGCAAAAAAATGAAAAAGGAGCCGGTATTATACGATGCCTTTGCAAAAGTACAGGACGATTTAAAGAAAAAGTTTGCTGCCATGACGCTGGAAGATTTTGTTATGACCAAGAGAGACAGTGACCGGACTATCATATATAATATCTAGGAAGGAGAAACAATGGCAAAAACAATTGCAGAAATAAATGAAAAGATCAAGAAAGGACAGGCAGTGGTGGTCACGGCAGAAGAAATTATCGAAATTGTTGAAAGGAAAGGGATGGAACAAGCGGCTCGAGAGGTAGATGTGGTTACCACTGCCACTTTTGGGCCAATGTGTTCGTCGGGCGCCTACTTTAATTTTGGACATACTAAGCCCAAGATCAAATCCGGCGGAGGAAAGGCATATCTTAATGGCATCCCTGCTTATACCGGATGGGCGGCAGTAGATCTGTATATTGGGGCAACGGCCGTGGCCGACGATGACCCGCGCAATAAAATCCATCCTGGTGAATTTGCTTATGGTGGAGCGCATGTAATTGAAGAATTGGTGGCTGGCAAGGACGTTCGTTTGCAGGTGGAAGCTTACGGAACCGATTGTTATCCAAGGAGGCATCTTGATTCTTGGGTTAACATCAAGGATTTAAACGAAGCCGTGTTGTTTAATACCCGCAACGTTTACCAGAATTACAATGTTGCCGTCAATTTGTCGAATAAGACCATTTATACTTATTTGGGAACTTTAAAACCCAACCTGGGGAATGCCAATTATTGCAGTGCCGGCCAATTATCCCCATTGCTGAATGATCCATTCTTAAAAACGATTGGAATCGGCACCCGGATTTGGCTGGGTGGCGGGATTGGCTATATTGCTTGGCAGGGGACACAATTTAATCCGCATGCTCCTCGTTTGGCTAATGGTGTGCCGAAGCGGCCGGCACAAACTCTAGCGGTCATTGGCGACCTAAAACAAATGAGTCCCAAGTGGATAAAAGGAGTCAGCTTTGTTGGTTATGGTACGACCTTAAATGTTGGGATTGGTGTTCCTATTCCCGTCCTTAATGAGGAAATGATCAAATACACTGCGGTCAAAGACGAAGATATCTTGGCGGCAGTGGTTGACTATAGCGACGCCTATCCGCAGGGGAAACCAGATGTTTTGGGCGAAGTTAATTATACCCAGTTAAGGTCCGGCGAAATTGAAGTAAAAGGCAAAAAGGTGCCGACTTCGGGTATTTCCAGTTATAAAAGTGCATTGGTCATTGCCAACGATCTGAAAGAGCAAATTAAAAAAGGCAATTTCCTATTAACCGAAAAGGTCGCCGATTTGCCCACCGGCGAAGATGCTCCCAAATTTAAACCTTTCAACGAACGTCCAGTCAAGGAGGAAAAATAATATGGCATCAAGAAAAATTGTCATTATCTTCCCAAAACAAAAAATTGATCAGCCCATTGTTTATAAGTTAATCAGGGAATTTAACCTTATATTTAACATCTTAAAAGCCAGCATTACCCCTGACCAGGAAGGGCACATGGTGCTGGAAATAGAGGGGGATAATGCAGAAATTGAAAAAGGGATCAAGTACCTAAAGGAACAAGGACTTAAGATTGAACCGCTCTCTAAAGACATTAAAGTCAATTGGGATAAGTGTGTACAATGTACAGCCTGTGTCTCAATTTGCCCAACTGGATCCCTCTACATCAAAGACCGAAAAACCATGGAAGTCGGTTTTGATGCAGAAAAATGCATTGCCTGCGAGCTGTGCATTAAGCCCTGTCCGCCCAGGGCCATTGAGGTGCA
>JASEHX010000071.1 GCA_030018645.1 Candidatus Margulisiibacteriota bacterium
CGCCGGCTCCGACATAGCGCATAGATAATTTATTGCCGCTGCCCCCCTCCACCACTCCAAAATCGCGGCTGCGGCTGTCAATAGCGGCAATTGAACTGCCGGAATCGGTAATCAGCATTACCTTGGCTGAAAAGGGAGAAATACTAACTACGCGGCCGACCAATCCTTCGCGAAAAACAACCGCCGCTCCATTCCGGATGCCGGAGTTTGAACCGCGGTTAACCTCCAGGATTGTATACCAGGGAGATGGAGCTTTTCCTATTATATCCGCCGGCAACAAATCAAAAAAATAAGAACTATTTTCCCGATAATTCAACATTGATCGGAGACGATTGTTTTCAATTATTAGTTCGTCCAATAATTTTACTTTGGTTTTATAGCGCCGTAACTCCTTCTTTAAAAGGGAATTTTGGCGGGAGGTGGAAGCAATGCTAATTACGGCAGAAGGGACACTAATTACTCCGCGCCAAACAGCCGAACCAGCCGCTTCAAACGGGAAAGCAATAACCGAGAAAACCGTTCGGATATATAATGGTGACGTTAACAACAAAGCCGCCGCTAAAAACAGCAGTATGAGCGGCAGGATAAACGATTTCTTTTTTCGGTATGAGCGTATGCTTGTCACTGATTGGATCGCTTAGGCATGATCAATACCTTTTTTAAGGTATCAATCTCTTCTAATATTTTTCCGGTCCCGTAAGCAACACAAGAGATAGGGTCGTCAACCACATAAACCGACATGTCGGTTTCCTGCGCCAAATGTTTATCCAACCCGCGTAAAAGTGATCCGCCGCCAGCCATAACAATGCCGCGGTCCATGATGTCAGCGGCCAACTCGGGCGGAGTTTTTTCTAGTGTCATCCTGACAGCATCCACTACCGTTGTAACCGGATCAGCCAGTGCGTCCCTTACTTCCGAAGACGTCAGGGTTAAAGTCTTGGGCAAACCGGTTACTAGGTCGCGGCCGCGGACTTCAATCGTTCTTTCTTCGGCCAGCGGGTAAGCCGAGCCAATATCAATTTTGATTTGCTCGGCGGTTCTTTCGCCGATCAGCAAGTTATAATTTTTGCGGCAGTGGGCAACAATCGCTTCATCCATTTCGTCGCCGGCAACGCGGATGGATTTTGAAACAACTATTCCCCCTAAAGCTAATACGGCAACTTCGGTAGTGCCCCCGCCGATATCTACAATCATACTGCCTTGCGCTTCGGAAACCGGTAGGTTTGCTCCGATAGCTGCTGCCATTGGCTCCTCAACCAGGTAGGCCTCGCGGGCGCCGGCATGCATGGCGGCATCAAGTACCGCACGCTTCTCCACCCCAGTGATACCGGAAGGAACGCCTACAACAATGCGCGGCCGGACAAAAGCACTGCGGTTGTGGCTTTTGGTAATGAAGTGGCGTAGCATCATTTCGGTGATTTCAAAATCAGCAATAACTCCGTCGCGCATGGGCCTTACGGCAACAATGTTGGCCGGGGTCCTTCCTAACATGCTTTTGGCCTCGTTGCCAATCGCTAACGCTTTATTGGTATCCTTATCGATAGCTACAACTGACGGCTCGCAAAGGATAATGCCCTCTCCCCTGGCAAAAACCAAAGTAGTCGCGGTCCCCAAATCAATCCCCAAATCCCGTGAAAAATGCCCAAAAATCGAATCATAAAGTCCCATTTTGTATTTCCTCCCTTTTTTTCGAGCTACTCGATAATGATGCTCGGATTATACCCTTTCTGTTTTAAGGCCGTTCGGCGCGCTTCGGCTTGTGCCCTGGTCTTATATGCTCCAACCTGTACCCTCCAACCAGCCGCCGTTTTTCGGATGAAATGATCGATCCCTTCTTCTTTTAACATGCTAGCCAAATCTTCAGCCCCGGCTTTATCTTTAAAAACACCTGCCTGCACTTTATAGTACTGATTCCTCGTCGGTTTAACTTGTTTCTCATGTGCTGCAGCGGCAACCTTTTTCAAAGTTGTTGCAGTCGAAACTGATTCTTGCAATCCCGCAATTTCCGGCGGAACCTCTGGAATTTTTACAGGGATAATCTTCGCAGGCGGATTGCCGGCAGAACCAAGCACTCTTTTTCCCAATTCAAAACTAATCCAAAAGCTCCCAACAATTACCCCGATCAATAAAACAAAAACCAGCAGGCCGCGAAGCATAGATAACATGAGGGTTCATTCTACTATTGTTTGAGGCAGTCCGTCAAGGCACTTTAATGCATCCGCCGCTAAAAAGAGTGAGCCGCAAATTAATAAAGAGGTCTTCCTATCCCATAACTGATAGGCGCGTCGGAATGAATGAGTGGGCAAAGCTTGCGGGCAATCTTTGCGGGCACAGAAAAAGACATCTTCTTCTTTTGCCGCTAGTGCACTGGAGGAGCGGGTGATGATTATTTTGTCTGCAATTGGTTTTAATTGCCGTAACATTTCTGGGTACTGCTTAGTTTTTTGACACCCAAAAATAACCGTAAAACGCTTGCCAGGATATAACTGGCTAATCGTCACCCGAAGAGCTTTGGCGCCGGCAGGATTATGCGCGCCGTCGATAATTATTAATGGTTTCCTAGATGGGATTTGGAATCGGCCGGGCCACTTGGTATTTTTTAATCCCTTTTGAATGGCAGCTTTCGTCATCGGAATTTTTGCCAACCTAAGAGCCGCCAGTGCGCAGGCGGCATTGGTTTGTTGGTGTGGGCCGGGTAAACTAAGGTGAAGTTTTGACAATGGACCATGAACAATAGACCATGGACTATTGAATCGTTTGCATACAGATCGAATGACGTTCAGTGGTCCTTTTTTTGTTTCTGCCGTAATTACTGGGACCCCAGGTTTTATAATTCCGGCCTTTTCCTTGGCGATGTCTGCCAAAGATTTTCCTAAAATATCTGTATGTTCTAATGCAATATTGGTAATGATGGAAACTAGAGGAATAATTACATTGGTTGCATCCAAGCGTCCCCCCATTCCAACCTCAACAATGGCATAATCAATTTTATGCTTTGCAAAGTACCAAAAAGCTGCTGCCGTTAATACTTCAAACACCGTCGGCTGTTCCGCCCTCTGCCCTCTCCTGCCTTCACGGGCCTTCACGGGCCCTCTTCCCCTCATTTCCTCTACCGCCTTCTTTACCTTTCTTATCCCTTCTTCAAGATCTTTATCCGAGATGTTTTCCCCATTGATCTTGATCCGTTCGTTGTATTCCAAAAAGTGCGGTGAAGTATAAAGGCCAACCTTATAGCCTGCTTCTGCAAGGATTGACGCCAGCATTGCGGCCGTTGATCCCTTTCCGTTAGTGCCGGCAATGTGGATTGATTGAAATTGATCTTGTGGATTGTTTAGTCGTTTTAACAAATGACTGATGCGATGAAGGCCAAGGTTAATGCCAAACTTTTCAAGTGTAAAAAGATATGATAAATAGTTCAAATTATACTATCGTTTGGCGTGCAGTATCGAAGGTAAAAATGACAGGAATCCAATTGTAATTAGAATGGATATTCCGGTTACTAATAAAGTAAAAGTTGATGGGTCCATATTGTTTATCCCTCCATTTTTGCTGAAATAGCGCCTGCCCACACCAACAATAACACCGATAATGATATCCCGGTAAATAACAAGGCCTTATTGGCCGATCTTGTCACAATAGGCGATACTATTACTACTGCTAAAACAATTTGGTATGATTTTGTAATAATGTCTAAGAGAAATTCTTTATATCTTTTACCCACAGAAAAATTATATCAGCAATCGATAAATGAAGTCAACTATAGTAAATAATAGTGGCGATCCGAATAATATGAATAAAATTAAGATAAACAGGCCATTTTGCCGCAAAAATTCTGCTTGCTGATAAGGGAGGAATCCTTCAAATATTTTAGAGCCGTCTAAGGGGGGAATGGGAATTAGATTAAAAACAGATAAAGCTAGATTGATCCAAACGGCGTAATTTAGTATTTCACCGACAATGGGGAAAGACGATTGAGGAATAGTTCGCAGGGCTACGGCTAAAATCCAAGCGGTAAAAAAATTGGATAATGGGCCAGCTAAACTAACTAATATTACCCCTCTCTTGATATCCTGAAAATTGTAAGGGTTAATCGGCACCGGTTTGGCCCAGCCAAAACGCACTAAGATTAGCATCAATAAACCAATCGGATCGATATGACTAATGGGATTTAAGGTCAATCTGCCGGCTAAACGAGGCGTGGGATCCCCCAGCCGATCAGCTACCATTGCATGCGCAAACTCATGGATGGTAATAGTAACTAACAGTATGGGCAAGGAAATCAACAAAAAATACGGATCAAACATTTTTTATGCCCTTGGGTGCGCCTTCATATACATTCTTTTCAATCGCTCTCGCGAAACCGACGTATAAATCTGGGTTGTAGCAATGTCGGAGTGCCCCAACATCTCCTGCACTGAACGTAAATCCGCCCCTTTTTCCAGTAAATGAGTAGCAAATGAATGGCGCAAGGTATGCGGTGATGTTTTACCGCGCACCCCCGTGCTTTTTACGTATTTTTTAATTATCAACCAAATGCCCTGCCGGGTCAACCTTTTTCCGTTCTTGTCCAGGAACAGGGCAGAAGCATCTTGGCGGGGAAATTGCGGACGGCCTTGCTCCAGGTAAATCTTTATGGTCGAAAGCGCCGTTTTATTGATAGGAACAATCCTTTCTTTGGCCCCTTTCCCGAAGCATTTAACAAAAGAAACGGCCAAATTAATGTCGTCAATATTTAGAACAGCCGCTTCTGATGCGCGCATGCCGGAAGCATACAGCAGTTCCAATAAGGCCGCATCACGCAGAGAGATATAGTTTTTTTCACGCGGGGCAGCAATTAATTTTATCGTTTCACTAATGCTAAGTGCTTTAGGCAGCCTTTTCGCTTTTTTAGGCAAACGAAAGTCATCGGTCGGGTCTTTTTGGATCTTCCCCTCCCTCTGTAGATAGTGGAAAAATGATTTTAAACAAGCCAATTTATGCTCAATGGAGGGGACAGAATAGCCTTTATCCGAAAGGTAGGCAAGATACCGCTGAATAAGCTCTCGGTTGGTCTTTTCTATTTCAATTTTCCCTGCAAACTTATTAAACTGCTTCAAATCTCGTGAATATGATTTAATAGTGTTTTCGGAATAACCGCGTTCAATTTTGATAAAATCCAAGAAATCGTTAATCATTGATGTGCATGTCCGCTCATCCGAATAACCCGGAGCAGTAAATCCCGACCACACTTTATGGACTTTGCGCGCATAAAAGCCGGCACTCCTTTAGTAAATTTAGAATAATCTCGGTGCCTTTTATAAGGTCCCTTTTCTTGATCCTTTCGTTGGTTGTATGCACGCGGTCTGCCCCTACTCCCATGATGATGGACGGAATTCCGCGCGCATTGAAAATATTGGCATCTGATCCGCCGCCGGTTTGCTCAATTACCGGGGTAATTCCAGCTTGTTTTACGGCTCGTAAAGCAACTTGCAGGATATAATTCGAACGGTTAATTTCGAAGGCATTGTACATCTCTTGGGCGGCAATGACCGCTTTGGCCTTACGCTTTGCCGCGGTTTTTTCTAATATGCGCCGCATACACCTGATTTGCCGATGAAGCTTTTGTTTCGAATGACTGCGGGCCTCACCTTTTAGTTCAACTTCGTCCGGGATAATATTAGTTGCCGTACCGCCTTGAATGATCCCAATGTTAGTGGTAGTTTCGCTGTCAATCCGGCCCAATTTCATTTTAGCCACTGCCTCACTGGCCGCTTTGATGGCGTGGATTCCATCTTCAGGGTGGATGCCGGCATGGGCGGCGCGGCCAATGATCTTCGCTGAAATATTAATTTGCGAAGGGGCTTTGTAGATAATTTTATCAATATCTCCGCCGTCCAACACTACGGCAAAGTCAGCTTTCAACCCTTTTTTGTCCAGCGCTTTTACTCCAATCAGTCCAATTTCTTCCGCTACTGTAAAAACAATTTGCAGGGGCGGATGAGAAAGCTTGCTTTCTTTTAAGACCTTAAGGATTTCCAGAATAGCAGCTACTCCGGCCTTATTATCCGCCCCCAAAATGGTTTTGCCGTTTGACCGGATAAAACCTTTCCTATCAACCAGCTGGACGGCATTGCCGGGAGAAACCGTATCAACATGGGCATTCAGCAGTATCCGCGGCCCTTTGCATCCTCGTCCAGGCAAATCAACAATTAAACTTCCACATTCTCCGCCATTTGGTCTGCCTGTAATCCTGGGTTTTAAGCCCATCTTTTTCAACTCTTTATTTATGAACCCAATAATTTTGCCTTCTTTTAAAGACAAGCTATCAATGCGTACAAGCTTTTTAAAAGTATTAATTAATCTTTTCGGGTTAATCATCGAAAATGCTCATAGCCCCCACACTTCACATCTTTTTCTTTTCCATTCTTATCTGCTAATTTAATCCCGTTTCCCTCCCCTATAATTTCTCCCACTACTGATAATTTTACTTTCATCTTTTTCTGTAATTCATTTACCCTATTTGCTTGTTTATTTCTGATAGTAAAGACCAATTCATACTCTTCCCCGCCATATAATGCTTGCTCTAAGGTTGCACGGGTGGCAATTGGAACCAAGTCTGAGTTGATTCTAGCACCAACTTTGCTGGCCCGGCAAATTTCTAGGATAGACCGGACTAATCCATCACTTGAATCGATCATAGAGGTAGCCAACTGTGATTTTGCAATAATTTGCGCTTCCTTGATCCTACTTACTACGTTCAACGTTCTACTATCAAATTTCTTCCC